>JAAFHJ010000062.1 GCA_013298325.1 Myxococcales bacterium
TACTGCGCCTTCGCGCTCGCTGCGACCGAATGGGAGCGCCCGACAGGGCGGTCGCCGGACGTGCGCCTGGATCTTCTCGCGCGACGCGTCCTCGGAGCGGGGGCCAGCGTCGTCGGCGGGGGCGGTCGCGCCGTCGTGTTTGCCTTCCCCGAAGCGACGCCAGAAGCGGTCGTCGCCCTTCTACGCGCCGGCGAAGAGACCGGTCGCGGCGAGGTCCCCTTCTCCAGCGCCGTCTCGCAAGGGCCTGGAATTCCTGTACGCGCCCTCGGCGGCCTCCATTTTGGCGAGACGACCGCTCGCGTCATCGCCCTGGCGACGCTCGCGCGCTCCGGCGAGACGCTCGTCGATCCGCCCCTCGTCGATGCCGGTGTATTCTGCACGCTTGGGTCGCGCGCCCGCAAGATCGACGGCATTCTCGTCCGCGGCGGTCGCCTCGATGCCGGCCAGCCGCTTCCGCTCCAGCCTTCCCAACGGGCGCGGCGCATCAAAAACCCAAGCTTTGTGACGGTCGGCGACATCCGCGCCCTCCTTGCGAAGCCGGCCGCCCTCTCGATCCTCCGCGCCAACCGCGGCTCCGGCGGGACGCGGGTCCTCGCCGAGCTCGCCGGGCAGATCGCACCGGTGCCGTCGCTCCTGGTCACGCCGGCCTTCTCCGGCCTCGAGCCGCTCGGCGCCCTTCGCCACGCGTTTTTGCGCGCGGGCGGCATGCAGCTCGCGACGAACCTCCACGACGAAGCGCTCGAACTGGAAGAATTGCTTCGCGGAAACGGGATCGCCCCTGAGGCGGCGGTCAACCTCGTTGCGAAGGTCCTCGGCGCGGCAAACCAGGACGGCCTCCGCCCGGCGCTCCTTCTGGACGACGCCGAGAACATCGACGCCGCGACCCTCGACGTCCTCGCGCGAGCGGCGATCACCCATCGCCTAAACCTCGTCGCGCGCCTGGAAAACGACGTGCACCCGCCGCCGGCGCTCGCGACGATGCCGCAAGGGGCGCTCTTCACCGTTGGGCCGCTCGGTCCCCGTCGCGCGGAGACCCTCGTCCAGAATTTCGTCGACGGGCCCCTCGACGAAGACGCGCGGCTCCGCTTTGTACGCCGGGGTGGCGGTCAACCGCTGGGAATTGCAGAAGCGATCGCGCACGCATTCTTCTCGGGCGGTCGCTCGGGGGGCGTTCCCCAGCGCTTCAGCCGAAGCGAGCTCTCCCAGCCGTCGGTCCGCTGGACACGGCGCCGCGTCCGCCTCGAAGACGAAACCACCTGCGGAATTCTTGCGATCCTCTCCCTCCTCGGCGGCCAAGCGGAGCTCTCCCTCGTCGAGGCGGTCTCTGCGGAGCTCGGCCACCCGGCAGCGGCCCGCGACGCGGCGATCGTCCGCCTCCGCGAAAATCGCTGGATGACCGTCCCCAAGGGGGGCATCGTTGCCCTCCGCGCGCGCAGCTACTTGGCCGTCGGCGCCGCGATCGTCTCCGAGGAATTGCGCACCAAAATCCTCGACATCGCCGCCACCCGCCTGCTTGCCCGGCCGGGGGCGCTCTCCCGCGTTGAGGCGGCCGCCTGCTTGGCGCGCTCCGGGAATGGCCGTCGCGCCGCAGAAGTGGCCCTCGAAGCGAGCCGCGAGGTGGCGACCGTCGGTCTCGATCCGACGCCGCTTGTCGCGTTTGCCCGCACCTGCGACCCGACCTGTGAAGAAGAGGCGCGCCGGGCGATCCTCTCCTCGATCCCGGAGCCGTTTTCCCAGCCGCCGGCCCCGGTCCGGCGAACGACGCCCCCCCCGTCGAGCGACGGCGATGGACCGACGCTCATTCAGATGACGCCGGTTTCCCACGTCCCTGCGTCCCCGGCGGCGCCTCGGTTCCTGGAGCCGCCGCCGCGTATCGACGCGACGCGCCCCGAACAGCGGCGCCTGTCGAATCCCTTCCACGACGCGATCCGATCGTCGCCGAGTGGCGAACGCCCGGTGCCATCGGTCGCTCAGGGGCGCGTTGAGGCGCCCGTCGAGGATGGAACAGCACTCCGTAAGCGTCTAAAACGATTGGTTAAAGAGTCGCTGTTGGACGCCGACCTGGTCGCGCTTGAGCGCTGGATCGAAGCGCTGCGCGCGAGCGGCGGCGCGAGGACCTACATCGATCGGCTGCGCGCTCTCGCCTGCACGCGTCGCGGCGACACCGACGAGGCGCTGCGGCTCCTCCGTCGTGCCCGAAGCGTCGTCACTGCCGAGAGCGGAGAACGGGTGCAGGTTGCACTCACCCTTGCCCTTGTCCTCGCCCAGTGCGGTCGTGAGCAAGAGGCGCTCGTCGAGGCGATGGATGCCCTTGCCGCCGCCCGCAGGCGCGACGACGCCGGTGGCGAGCAGGCGTCGCTCCTCGTCCTCGGCCGACTTTACGCCGGGGTCGGTCGCGAAGACGCCGCCGCGAAGCTCGTCGATGAAGGCCGAAAGCGCGCCCGCGCGTAAGTTTCGGGCGGTCTACGCGCGCGGGAAGGCCCGCGCGAGCACGGCAAAGTGGGCCTCGTGAATCGGGGCCCGTAGTGGAAGTTCTGCAAGGTTCTTCGCGAGTTCTCGGTCGTGGAAGGGGGCCGGGCCGTCGCTGGGGAGGTCCCGCTGGGGGACGACGGCGCCGACCCACGGGGCGCGATCGATGCTCCGAAAATAGATGCAGTATGCAGGTGAGTCTGCGGCGCCGTCGGCAACAACAACGGCCGCCGGGCCGCCATCGGCGTCGCCCGCGAGGGCAGCCTCCGCGCGGAACCGGTCGCGGGCGCGCGCCGCCTCGGGGCTCCCGTTCGCTTCGCGGTCTTCGCGCCGCTTTTCACGGTCGGAGCGCCGGTGGCGGGCGAGGAAGGCCCGGTAGCGGCGGAGGCCGTCGACCGCAACAAGGCCTACGCCAACGGCAACGGCCGGCCCGAGCGTGTTCGCGAGGGTCGGGGAGATTCCGGCGACCCCACCGCGGTAAATCGCAGAAATTCCAAGTAAAAGGAGCGACGCCGTCCCCGCGACGAGGACCGCCCCACCGAGCAGCAGGCCGGCGGCGCGATCGGCGAGGAGGTCGGTCCGCGGGGCGAAAGGCCAGCGTGGTGCCGCCCGCGGGCGTTTTCGCGGGGAAATTCCGCCGCGTGCGAGGAAGGCGAGCGCGACTGAGAGCATCGCGGCGCCGGCGAACGGGGCGAGCGGGAGGGCGATCGAGGCGAGCACATCCTCGAGCGGGTGCCGGGCGTTCCCGAACTCCGTCGACCAGGTTCCGATCCACCGCGGCGTGGCTGCCGCGAGGCCACCAACGAGCACAGCGGCGGCGACCAGGCCGATCGCCGGTCGAAGTCGTGGCGCATCGCCCCGTTCCCGGGCCCGAAGAAGGGACCGTGGCGACGGGGGATGCTTCCGCTCTTCCGCCATTGAAGCGCGCCTACGCTAGACCGAATTCAGTCTTCTTCGGGGAGGTCGCCCTTGACGAGTTTGTAGAGCGCGATCGTCAGGTCGCGAACGCCGGAACCGGTCGCCGCGGAGACCATCGTCAGCGCAATCTTCTTCTTCGCAAAGCGCTTCTTCAGCTCGGGGAAGAGGTCTTGGACCTCCGGGCGGTCCGACTGAGAAAGTGCAACGATCATCGGGCGCTTCGCAAGCTCCGGATCGAACTTCTTCAGCTCCTTCATGAGGACTTCGTAGTCGCTCACCGGATCGCGCCCCTCTTCGTCGGTGAGGGTGATCAAATGAAGGAGCGCCCGCGTCCGCTCGACGTGCTTCAAGAAGCGATGGCCGAGGCCGGCCCCTTCGGAAGCGCCGGCGATCAAACCGGGAATGTCGGCGATGACAAAGTTCGCTTCTTCCCCAATCGACACGACGCCGAGGTGGGGGACGAGCGTCGTAAACGGGTAGTCGGCGACCTTCGGGCGCGCCTTCGAACAGGCGCGGATAAACGTCGACTTGCCGACGTTCGGGAAGCCGAGGAGGCCGACGTCGGCCATGACCTTCAGCTCGAGGCGGACGGTCCGCTCTTCGCCAGGCTCGCCCGGTTCCGCCCGGCGGGGGGCTTTGTCGTAGGGCGTTGCAAAGTGCATGTTTCCACGCCCGCCGCGACCCCCCTTGCAGACGACGACCCGCGAATCGACTTCGGTGAGATCGTGGAGGATTTCGTTGGTCGCTTCGTCGATCACCTGGGTGCCGACGGGGACGCGGACGACCTTGTCGGCGCCGCCGCGCCCGTAGCAATCGGCGCCGAGCCCCTTCTCCCCCTCTTCCGCGGAGAGCGTGTGGGCCCAGCTCAAGTCGAGGAGCGTGGAAAGCCCCGGATCGACTTCCAAAACGACGTCGCCGCCGCGGCCGCCATCGCCGCCGCTCGGGCCGCCGTGGGGGATGTACTTTTCACGACGGAACGCAACGCAGCCGTTGCCGCCTGCCCCTGCGATGAGCTTCACTTTGCACGAATCGACGAACTTCACGCGGCGGCCCTTAGTACGTCTGGTATGCGGAGCGCCATGAGTTCGTCCGTTGTTCGCTTCGGCGTCGCCATGGAATCGGCCCTCCTCGCGCAGTTCGATGCGCTGGTCGAGCAGCGCGGGACGACGCGCTCCGAAGTTCTCCGCGATCTCGTGCGCGCCGAACTGACACGGGCCCACGTCCACCGCGGCGTCGACGCCGTCGCGAGCCTCACGCTCGTCTACAACACCCAGCAGAACGATCTCGCCGAGCGCCTTCGCGAAGTCCAGACGGAACTCGGCGACCGGATGCGCGCCACCATGCGCGTCCACCTATCGGCCGACTACGCGATGGATGTGCTCGTCCTTCATGGAAAAAGCGACGAACTCGAGCGCATCGCCGACCGCCTCCTCGCCGCCCGCGGCGTCCGCCACGGGGGGATTCAGGTCGTGACCGACATCACCAAGCACAAGGTCGCGCGTCACCCGGTCCCGTCGGATCCATCGAGTACCGACGCGGCCCCGTAATTACTGCTCGAAACGGATCGTGTACGTCCCTTGGACGGCAGTCCCGGCGCCGTCGACGAAGACGTAAATCGGCGTGTCGACGGTGCCGTTCACGACGAGGCGCTCATCGCCGCTCGTCGCCTTGTCGTTCGCGCAGCCGATCTCGCTCGCGAGGTCGCCGCAGCTCGAACACGCGAACAACATCGAATTGAAGGTCGCGCCGGTGACCGTGACGGTGACCGGGCCGGTCTTGTGGGGGACGACGACGTAGACGCGGTCGTTGGACGTCGCCCCGATGGCGCCGTTGCAGCTCGCCTTCGCCTTCGCCAAGTTGCCGTAATCGGTTGTATTTCCGGTAAGCTCGACGGCGGTTCCCCAGAGGTGAACGGCAAGTCCGGTCGCCGCCCCCGACGGGCAGTTGCCGGCCCCTTTCGGGTTCTCGTTCGGCACGCAGGTGTTTGAGCAGAAGTCGGTCGCGACCTTATTGCCGTCGTCGCAGAGCTCGCCGCTCTCCACCTTGCCGTCGCCGCACGGCTCGGGCCCCGCCTCCGGCTCGGGGCCGGCGTCTTCGGGGGGGAGGTCGGAAATACACGGCTCACAGCGGCCGAAGCCGGTCCCTTGGTCGTTGCAGGTCTGCTCCCCCTCCTCCTCGATGTGGACGCAGCGGCAGTAGTAGGCCTTCCCCGGCTTGCAGGCGGTCGCTGTCGTCGCCGGGTCGCTGCTGCAGGCGAAGGCGCTCGTGGCGGCGATCATGGCGCCGACCGCAAGGGCGGCGAGGCGGGGGAGGGTAGTGGAAAACAGGCTCATTCGACGGACATTTCAAGGGCATACGTGCCGGTGTTGCCCGAGGTGCCTTGCCCTTCGACGACGACCGTATACGCCTTGTCGGCGGTGACGTTGACGAGCAGATCCTCCGCGCAGGCGGGGGGGAACTGACCGCCGCCGCAGTTGCCGGCGCAGCCGAGGGTCGTCGTGGCGTTCGGATCGCAGCCGTCCTGCCCGATGATGGCGAGGTTGAAATCGCCGGCCGTCTGACGCACGCGGAGCTTCCCTGTCTTCCGCGGGGTGACCGTGTAGACGCGGTCGTTGGTGACGTTCGTCGAGCCGGTCGAGCAGCCGGAAATGCCGCTCTTGTTGAAGGTATTCTTCGCCCCCTGGGTCGTGTTTCCGTTGGAGACCTTCACCACCTTGGCGACGGGAATGACGACCTGCTGACCGGGGCAGGAATTCGCGCTGTCGGCGATCCCCTCGATCTCATTGCAGCCGGCGGCGCAGCCGTCCATGGCGTCATTGTTTTCGTCGTCGCAGACCTCTTGGTCTTTCACCTGGCCGTCGCCGCAGAAACCACCGGAAGTGACCTGCAACGCGAGCTCGTAGTCGCCCGCGCCCGAGGAGCCGACCCCCTTCACGACGAGGTAATACTCGCGTCCGGCGACGACGTTGACCGAGAACGACGCAGGTCCGTTCGGGTCGCAACGGAGCTGCTTGCCGCCGGTACAATCCCCTTTTCGGACGTAAAGTGCCGCTTTGTACGGGCCTTTTTGGTCAATTTTTAGCGCGCCCGTCGCCGTCGAAACGAGCTTATAAACGTGGTCGGCGTTGCCCTCCAAGGCAGCGCAGGCTGACTCCCCCTTCAATTCGGCGACGGCGTTTGTGAGGGAGCCTTTGATCGTCGTTGCATTTGCGCTCACGCCGACCGCTTTCCCGGGGCACTGCTCCTCGGGGCCCGCGGCGGGGCCGCCGTCGGGGGCGCCGGTCGGGCAGGGGGTCGTCGGTCCGAGTCGGCATTCCGTGTACTGCCCCTCGCTCGCGAGGCATTCCTTGGTGCCCGTGTCACCGCTCGCGCAGAGGCAGGCCGAGTTTTGGCCGACGATACAGACCGGTTTTGTCGTCCCCGACGACGATCCGTTCGGGTCGTTGCTCGCGCAGGCGCCGAAGACGACGGGGAGGGCGAGGGCGGCAAGCGAGAGAGCAATCGCGTGAAAAATCTTCATGGTAGGGACCTAAGCGGCGATCAGCGATGCGAGGGGGGCGCCGCACGTCGATGGCGGCGACGGGGGCGCAGAAGCATTCCAAGTCCGAGCGTGGCCACGGAGCCTAGCGCAAAGAGCGACGTGCCGCCCGTCGCGCTGGCAGCAGCGGCCGGCTCCGCTGCGATCGCACAGCCGCTCGACGAACCGGGCGACGTCGCCTCGCAGGAGGTCGCCTGGCCGCCCCGCGGCTTCGGGTCGCAGGTCGCCGCGCGGGTCGACGGGTAGACGGTGCAGAGCGCCTTCAAATCGTCGGCCTGGAGCTTCCGCGAGACGGATCCGGGCGAGTAGCTGGCGTACATGACCGCTTCGCCGTTGTCGGAGTGATTGAGGCCAATAAAATGGCCGACTTCGTGGAGGACGATGCTCTCCAGGTCGTACTTGACGTTCGTCGTCGACGTCGTCAGCGGGTTCGAGGCGGCGTTGATCGCGAGGTCGGCGTCCCAGATGGTCCCATCGGTGTCGTAGGTGACCGTCGTCGATGCGAGCGTCCCGTCGATGCCGCGGTAGGGCCAGAAATCATCCCGAAAAAACACGATATTTACGTTTGGTCCGTTCGTGTTTGCCTGGGGCTCGGTGCAGGAGACCGGCTCTTTCGGCGTCACGAACGCGATCGACGGCTTCTTACCGTCTGGGCAGGTCGCCTCCTGCCAGCTCGCAAAGGCGTTCGCCAGCGGCCCAACCGTGAGTTCGGGCGGGAGGAAGCGCGTGAGCCCCTTGTCCATCGCAAAGGAGACGCAGGAGGTCGGCCAGACGAGCGGGTTCCCTTTCGTCGAGCAGCCGTTGATGTCTTTCTTGCAGTTTTCCGGGTCTTTGTCGGGGCGGCAGGTCGTCGTGCGGCAGAAGGCCGCCGCCGCCCGAGGGGTGCCGACGAGGGCGGCGACCGCGAGAACCGCGGCGAGCGTGGGGCGGGCGAGGGGGGCGACGCGCATAAAACCAGCGGAGCCTACCCGATTCACGGCCGCGTCACCACACGCCCGGGATGAGCACCCAGGGCACTTTTTTCGCGTACTCCCGGTAGGCGGGGTCGGCGCGGAGGTGGCGCTCTTCCGTGTAGGCGCGGAGCGCGTAGACGATGTTGATCCCGATCAGCGACGCGACCGTGCCGGCGTCGAGGTTCGGCACTTGCTCGAGCCACCAGGCGATCCCCTTGCAGACGTAGGCGGGGTGCCGGAGGAACCGGTAGGGCCCCTTCGTCACGATGCCACGGTTTGTAAGGTTCGAGAATTTCATGCCAAAAGCGACGGTCGCCCAGGCGTAGACCATGTAGAACCCGAGCGTCGCCGCGCGAAGGCCGAGGAGGATCGGCCGCGCCGTAATGACCGCCTTGCCCCCCATCGGGAGCCAGGTCCCGAGCACCGAATTGAACGGCGGGTAACAGAAAATAGCGGCCATCCAGCCGAGCATCGTCGGCTCTACACTCTTGGTTTTGTTCCCCAAAAAGCGGCTCTCGAAGAGGTACCCGAAGAAGGCGAAGCCGCAGTCGATGAGGAAGACGCCGTCGGTCGCGAAGCCGAAGGCGCGCTCAGCGGCCCCGTCGGCCCAGCGGCCCGGATGCAGGAGCAGCGTGATGTCGGCCCCGGTCGGCAGGAGCCGCGGCAAAAACGCCGCCATTTGCGTGGCGAAAGCCTGGACGCTCGCCGTCGAGAGCCCTTCGAGGGGGAACAACGGCGGCGCGCCGAGGCCGCGGAGTTCGGCCCAGGTGGTGCTAACGGCGCCGAGATGGCCGAGGAAGAAGCCGGTCATCAGCGGGAGGAAGAAGCCCTTGACGAGCAGCGCCAAGAGGGCGCTTTTCATCGGCTTTGCGAGCGGTCGCTTCGCGTTGTCACGCCCCTCCAAGAGCGCGCGCAGGCGGCCCGCGGCGCCGAGGAGCATCAAGAGCGAGTCGCTCCGATCGCAGCGCGGCGTCGGCGCGAACCGCCGGAGGACGAGCATCACGTAGGGGAGCCCGACGACGATCCACCCCCAAAAGAGCAGTCGAAACAGCGACCTCCAGGCGAGGGCGTTCTTCTCCGCGTAGTGGGGGTGGTGCAAGTAGAGGAGCGCGCCGAGGCAGAGAACGACCGTCCCTGCCGCCCAACGTGCGAATGCGCGCCCGAGAAGACTCATGCCGTCGGCGTGAATAGATCGTTCACGAAGGTTGCGAGCAGCTTTTCCGTCAGTGCCGGCGGAAGTGAATTCAAAATCGCGTTCACGTCGGCCATTTCCTCGGGGAGGGCATCCGGCGATAGACCGCCCATCGCGAGCATTTGACCGAGCATTTCGTCCCCAAAGGTCGTCGGGTCGACGCCATCGAGGGCGGCCCCGAGCGTCGCCACGAGCGGCCCAAACGTGCGGCCGCGGACCTCTTCGACCGCCGCGCGGAGGTCGGCGAGGAACGGCTCCACGTTCGCGAGGCTCTGGGGAGTGATCGTGAGGTGGATATTGGCCCGTGATCCGTGGCCATCAAATTGGGGCTGGATGTACCAATTCCGCTTCTTCATTGCGTCGATCACAAAGAAGGGGGAGACCTCGGTGCTCGAGAATGCGACGAGCGTCATCTCGGGGGTTCCGAGCACCGAGAGGCTCGGAATTTCTGCGATTCCGGCGATGAGCTTTTGCGTCGCCTCCCGCATCATTGCAGCCTTTTCCAGGTAGCCTTCCTCGCCGAGCGCGTGGAGAGTGGCCCAGGCGGCGGCGACCGGTCCGCCGGTCTTGGTGCTGAGCATCGTCGGATTGACGACGCTGTAGCCGGTCCAGGCGGCGCAGGAGAAAACCTGAAACTTCCGGAGATCCTTCGAGCGATAGAGGATGACGCTCGCCCCCTTCGGACAGAAGCCGTATTTGTGGAGATCCATCGAGAGACTGGTCACGCCGTCGACCCGGAAATCGAAGGCCGGGACCGGCGCGCCGAGCTTCTCGAAAAACGGGAGGAGCCAGGCGCCGATGCACCCGTCGACGTGGCAGAGGATCCCGCGCGCTTTGGCGAGCGCGGCGACTTCGGTCACCGGATCGACGACGCCGTGGGCGTAGCTTGGGGCCGACACAACGATAAGCGCGGTGCGATCGGTGAGGACCGCCTCCACCGCTTCCGGCCGGACTTTAAAGGTGATTTCGTCGACGGGGACGGTGATCAGCTCGACGTCAAAGTATTGGGCCGCCTTGTGAAACGCGGCGTGGGCGGTCACCGGAACCACGATTTGCGGTTCGGCGATCCCGCGGACCTTCCGCGCGTAGTCGCGGGCCGTCTTCACAGCGAGCATGCAGCTCTCGGTGCCGCCGCTCGTGAAGTTGCCGGCGGCCCCTTCCGGCGCGTTCATATGGGAGAGCGCGATCGCGACGACGTCGTTTTCCATCTTCCGAAGGGAAGGGAAGACGGTCGGATCGAGGGCATTTTCCGAGAGGAACTCGAGGTAGGCTCTCTTCTGGATCGCCTCGATTTCTTCGCCGGCAGGGTAGACGTAGGCCCAGACGCGACCGCCGTGCACCGGCATGTCGCCGCTCCGGTTCTCCTGGAGCCCGCGCTCAATGACTTCTTTCGACCACCCACGCTTCGGAAGCTGCAGCATGGCGCGCCTCTTTAGCAGGCGAAGAGGCGCATGCCGCGAGGAAATTCCCTGGCACTGAGCGCCGCGCGGCGTCAGTTGGTAAACACGCCGAAATTCGTGCCGTCGACGGAGATCTTCTTGCAGATCGACCCTCCAGCGTTTGCACACCCAACGCCTGCTTGAACGACGATGCCGCTACCGCCGTTGCCGGAGAGCTCCCCTTCGCCGATCAAGCTCCCGTTCGTCCCGCGCCCCCGATAGCGGAGCTTTGACCCGGTCACCGTATTCTCGATGAGAAGTTCCAGGCGGAAGGTGCGACGCGTCCCCACATTCATGAGGGCGGTTGCGCCCCCTTTGTAGGCAATCGCGACGCCATTATTGTTCACGACTGCACCAAGTTGCGCGACGTCCACGAGCCCAATCTGACCGCCGATGAGCTGGTAGGTCGCACTCAATTTATCCGCATTGACGTTGAGGTCGACATCGACGGAAACGCAGACCTTTGACTTAAGGAGGCTCTTCGTCGGCAGGAACGCTTGGCCGGGGGCGTCTTCGGTGAGCTCGGCCCGGTAGGTGTTCCCGGTGCGCGAAAAGGCCCCGGAACCAGACTCACTTTTGTTTGCAAAATCGCCATTTCCCAGGGCGCCAAGGCCGTCGCAGAGGCTTGCGTTCGGGTTCCCGGCGTCAACCACGACGCCCGAGTCTTGGGGCGTTCCGCCGTCGACGAGCGGCGTTCCGCTGTCGGTCACGGTGCCGCCATCTTGGGGGCTTGCGTCGGCGGTGGCATCGAGCACCGCTCCACCATCGCTACCGGCGCCGTCGACGGTTCCGTCGAAGGAGCCACATGCGGTGACGAAAAGCCCAAGCGAGGCCACGAACGGGAGGCGAAGATTCATTCCGCCCACAATGACGGCTCCCGCGGGGCGATGCAACGGCGATATCGCCGGGGGACCGTGCCTTCAAACATCGACATCGGGCCGCTTTCCGTTGTTAGACCGCTCGGTGGGGGCCGACCGACAAACGCTCTTTCGAGGAAAGGCATCGCCTTCGTGCCCCCCCTGCCGGCTCGTTCACCGGATGCCGACGTGCGTCATTCCGGAGGGGGGGACCGTTAGCCCCTTGACCTTCGGCGCCAAAAAGGGTTTCCGTGCGCCGATTCGGGGCTCGGTATCACCCACATTGCATCCTTCGTCGGTTCGCGCGAGCGCACCGAAGCGGGGCGCGGGTCTTCAGAGAAGCGCTGGCCATCGACCCCCGAACGAACGCGGCTCGCACCCCTTAAAGGACGCGAACCATCTCATTTTAGGGGTCCGATGATGGCTCTTGTGGGGAAAAATCTCAGGAAAATCTGAGGTTTCGACCAGAAGGCCACCCGGGAGCCATCGTCATCGAAGGAGCGAAACGTGGAGTCTCTGCATTTCTATGCGATCGGAGTTGGGGCGTTTGCCCTCCTCATCGCACTCGCCCTGTATTTCCGCGTGAAATCGGCGGACGAGGGCACCGAGAAGATGAAGCAAATCGCACGCTGGATCCGCGAGGGGGCGATGGCCTTCCTCACGCGGCAATACCAGGTGCTCGGCGTCTACGCGGCGGTCGTCTTCGCGCTCCTCGCGTGGAAAATTAGCCCGGTCGCGGGCGGTGCGTTCCTTGCGGGCGCCTTCCTCTCGCTCCTCGCCGGCTTTTTCGGCATGAAAGCGGCGACCTACGCCAACGTCCGCACCGCCCAGGCGGCGACGAAGCTCGGCACGGAAGGCAAGTCGGCCGCCCTCGTTATGGCCCTCGACGGCGGCGCCGTGATGGGGCTTTGCGTTGCCGGCCTCGGCCTCCTCGGCATGGGCGGGATCTACTTCCTCTTCAAGGGGAAGATCGCCCTCGCGGACGGAACGCCGACGGAAATCGCAGACGGCTTCTACAAAGAATTCGCGAACGTTATCCACTCGTTCGCGGTCGGCGCCTCGAGCATCGCGCTCTTTGCGCGTATCGGCGGCGGCATCTACACGAAGGCGGCCGACGTCGGCGCTGACATCGTCGGCAAAGTCGAAGCGAACATCCCGGAAGACGACCCGCGCAACCCCGGCGTCATCGCCGACAACGTGGGTGACAACGTCGGCGACATCGCCGGCATGGGCGCCGACATCTTCGAGAGCTACGTCGCCGCCATGGTGGCCGCTGCCGCCCTCGGCATCGCGATCCCCGTCGAGACGCTCCGCGCTCAGCTCGTCGACCCCTCCCGCAACTTCTCCGAGGCGAAGATCCGTTTCCTCGCCGTCGCCGTTCCGGTGCTGCTCTCCACGGTCGGCCTCGCCGTCTCGATTCTCGGCATCTTCATCACGCGCTCGCTCAGCAAGATGCCGCCGGCGACGGTTCTCCGCCTCGCCCTCATCCTCCCGCCGTTCCTTGTGACCGGTGCGGCGGCTGCCGCCCTCCCGACGTTCGGCATCAAGTCGGCGGCGGTCATCGCCCTCGCTGCTGGCGCCGCTGGTGGCGCGATTATCGGTTTGATCACCGACTATTACACGTCGATGGGCCCCATCCGGAAGATCGCGGAAGCGTCCCTCACCGGCCCCGGCACCAACGTCATCCGCGGCCTCGCGGTCGGCCTTGAGAGCTGCGCGATCCCGCTCCTCACGCTCTGCATCGTCGGCGGCGTTGCCAACTACTACCTCGGCCTCTACGGCATCGCCCTCTCGGCGGTCGGTATGCTCGCCGGCACCGCCATCGTCATGACCGTCGACGCCTACGGCCCGATCGCCGACAACGGCGGCGGTATCGCGGAAATGGGCGGCCTCGGCAAAGACGTCCGCGCCATCACCGACGAGCTCGACGCCGTCGGCAACACGACCGCTGCGGTCGGCAAGGGCTTCGCGATCGGCTCGGCGGTGCTCACCGTCGTCGCCCTCTTCGCCGCCTACATCAAGGAGGCCGGCATCACGAACCTCCCCCTCGACGACGCGAACGTTCTCCTCGGGCTCATGCTCGGCGCGATCCTCCCCTGCCTCGTCGGCGCGAGCACGATGACGGCGGTCGGCAAAGCTGCTGGCGCCATCGTCGAAGAAATCCGTCGTCAGTTCCGCGAGATCCCGGGCCTTCTCGAAGGCAAAGAAGGGGTCGAACCGGAGCCGCGCAAGATCGTCGAGATCGCCACCACGGCGGCGATTCGCGAGATGATCTTCCCCGGCGCCGTCGCCATCCTCGGCCCGGTCCTCATCGGCTTCGTCCTCGGCCCGAAGGTCCTCGCAGGCGCCCTCGCCGGTGCCCTCGCCGTCGGCGCGACGCTCTCCCTCTTCATGGCGAACGCCGGTGGAGCCTGGGACAACGCCAAGAAATACATCGAAAAAGGCGGCCTCGAGGGGCACAAGAAGGGCTCGGACGCCCACAAGGCGGCCGTCGTCGGCGACACCGTCGGCGATCCCTTCAAAGACACCTCGGGCCCCGGCGTCGCGATCCTCATCAAGGTCATGGGCGTCGTGAGCCTCCTCATCGCCCCGATGCTCAAGGCCTTCTGGGCCCACTGAACGTGTTCTCCGATCCGGCGCTTCGGCGGGCGGAGACCCACTTGTTCGTCTCGTCTCGGCGAAGCGCCGAATCCGAGAACTTCTAGCGACAGAGCACGCAAAACCCGAGAGATCCGCAAAGGATCGCTCGGGTTTTCTGCGTTCTCCGATCCGGCGTCGCGTATGCTCAGCGCGCCGCGTCGGCGAAGTCGCTCGGGAAGTGGGGATGATCGCGGAACGCAGAGTCGTCGATTTTTGCGATGACGACGGTGGCTGCCGCTTCCAGCGACCAATGGCCGATGAACGAGTAGTTGTCGACGGCGCCGAAGGCCGGCTCGATGTACTCGTTGCGCATCTTTCGATGCCAAAACGCTAGGAAGTATTCGATGTTGGCGCTTCGGTCGCCCGTCGGCCCTGCCGGGGCGAGACAACGCCAGAGGGGGGCAAATGCGCCTGGCCAGGCGACGGCCGTCGCAGGTCGCTCCACCTTCGCGCCGAGGTGGCCAAGGAACGCATCGACGAGGAGGCTCGGAGCGTTCCACTGGTCGTAGGCGTTCTCCGATCCCGCACTTCGCGGGGCGGAGACAAACGCGTCAGCGAAGGCTTGCGCTTCCGCGACGCTCGCGCGCGAGAGCACCAGAAGCGCTGCAAGACGCACCATCGAGGCGTGCCCCGGCGTGCCGAAGCCTTCGGGATCATTTTCGGAAAGCGGCGGCGGAAAACGCG
>JAAFHJ010000620.1 GCA_013298325.1 Myxococcales bacterium
GATGGGATCCTCTTCGTCGGCCTGGCGAGCGACGGCGTCGACGGTTCCATGATCGTCCGCAACGCCGACGGCTCCCGCCCGGAGATGTGCGGCAACGGTCTGCGCTGTGTGGCGCTCTATCTCGCGAGAAAAACGGGAAAAATTTCTCTGCGGATCGCCACGGACGCTGGCGAAAAGGTGTGCGAAGTCCTCGACGGGACGTCGGCGCACAACCGGGTTCGCATCGCGATGGGGCGTGTGACCTCCCGCGAGACGATTCACCTCTCACTGGCGACAGCGGAACTCCCCGTCGACCTGGTGCTCGCCGACGCCGGAAATCCGCACGCGATTCGTTTCGGAAGCTGGGACGAGGCGCTCGTCGAACAGATGGGCCTATCCATCGCTACACATTCCCGGTTTGTTCGCGGAACAAACGCCGAATTTGCCGACGTTCAATCGGACCACATTCGTCTTGTGGTCTGGGAGCGGGGCGTCGGCCGTACGCTCGCCTGTGGCACTGGCGCCTGCGCAACCGCGGTCGCCGCCTGGGACCAAGGGCTCGCCCCCCGGGGACCGACGGAAGTCCGGCTCCCCGGCGGCCCCCTCGTCATCGCCCCCGCTGGCGACGCCGGTGAAGTCACCCTGGAAGGGGGGGCCGTCTTCGTCTTCCGTGGCTCCCGCTAGCCAGGTTGCCCCGCGCGCCTCAGACCGGCTGGGGACTCTTGCCCCATCGCGCAAGCAATCAAAAGGCTTACATGTTTCGGCATGCGAACCTCCCCCCGCTTCCGCGCGCTCCTCGCCTCTTCCGCGTTCCTCGCCACCGGCGCCCTCGCCACCGGCGCCTCGGCCGGCAACAGCGAAACCCACGACGGTCTCTTCCTCCGCCTCGCCGGCGGCATCGGCGGCATCGCAACGACCGCCGAATCGGGCGGAACCAAGCAGACGCTAAGCGGCGCCGGCATCCCCCTCGACTTCGCGATCGGTGGATCCCTCTCGCGTAGTTTTGCGCTTCACGCCGACTTCTACGGCACCGCCGCCGTCGCTCCGAAGCTCACCGTCAACGGAAACGACCTCGGCAAAGCCTCGGATAACACAACGCTTTACGGCAACGGCGTCGGTCTCGGTGCGACCTTCTACACGATGCCCTTCAATCTCTATTTTTCGGGATCGGTCGGCGTCGCGCGCTACAGCATCAAATACGACAACGGCACCCAGTCGTCGTCGGGATCGACGAAAGCGGGCCTCGGCATCAACCTGCTCGTCGGAAAAGAGTGGTGGATCACCGACAATTGGGGTCTTGGTGTCGCCGCCAACGTCACGCTGATCTCTGCCAAAGACAGTGACAACAGCGACGTTCGCTGGAATGGCGCCTCGGGCGGCATCCTCCTGAGCGCGACCTACAACTGACCCGATGGAACGAAACGGTGCGGCGGCGTGTGGTTTGTTTATCTGCTCTACAGCGCGCGACTAAACCGATTCTACACCGGAATTAGCAATCGCCCCGCCGCTCGCCTCCGCGCACATAACGGCGGTACCGGGGCGCGCGCGACGCGTGCCGGGCGCCCCTGGGAACTCGTGTTTCTCGCCGCCCAGCCGGATCATTCGACCGCGCTCCGCGTGGAGCATCAAATGAAGAAGGACTCGGCCCTTCAAAAGGCTCACCGCACCGGCGTCTATCGCATCAAATGCTGAAGGTGCCGCTCCCGTCGAGGACTTTCGATGCGAACGGATCCCCGCCAAGGAGCTTGAAGAGGCCAGCGGCGCCGACGCGCTTGCGCAACTCGCCGGAGAGCGCGCCCGCCTGAAGAGTCGCGAGACGGCCGACCACACGAGACTCGGAACCAGCCGAATAGGCGCAAGAAAAACGGGATTCGCCGCTGAGTTCCCCCCCTTGCGCCACGAGGGCGCTGGCGAGTGTGGCAAACCGTGGCCCGCTCGCGAGGAGGCTCCCAAAGGCCTCCGGCTGCGCCGTGCCTGCGCCGGTTCGGCGGTGGATCGGCCCATCGTCGCCGTCGAGGACGAGGGCGTCATGGTGGACGACGCGCCCCGCTTCGACGAGCTTCGTCCGCGAAGTGAAGCTCCGGAAGGCCCAGCGCTCCCCCCGCGCCACGCGCCCCGCGGTGAACGGATCCCAAACAAATACCGAGCTCTCGGCAGATGTGTGTAGGATGCATTCTTGTGCAATGCATGCATCCGCGAAGGGGACGACCGGGTCGGGGAGGAGCACGAGCGTGCCTCCAGGGGCGACCTCGGCGACCGTCCGGATCTGCGTCGGGTTCCCGTCGACGCTTCGCGAAGAGCCCCGAAAGACCTTCGCGCTCGACTGAGCCAGGACGACGAGCGTCGCCCCCGCCTCGACGAACAGGCGCAACTCCACAGAATCGCCGGGTAAATAGCCGCCGCCCAGGTGCCCCAGGTAGAGCCAGCACGCGTTTTCCGCAGCACTTGCATCCGTGCTCGCCGTTTCCTCACCGCCGTTGGCGGTTCCGGGCGGACGAGCACTTGCCCCTGAGCCGCGGGGCGCGCGATGGAACAATGGCGCTTCGGCAAACGCCTCCACCAGCCGCGAGCGCCCGGAAATATGACGCACGCGAAAGGAACCGCTTGCGGTTTTCTTCGAGAAAACTGCAGCTGGCGGCGCCGTAGCCGGTTCTCCTGGCATTTTTGCGCCGCGCTGCATCATAGTGGCACCATGCATCTTGCCCCTCGGGATGTCGACAAAGTCCTGCTCCATCAGGTCGGCACCCTCGCTCAGAAGCGCCTCGCTCGCGGACTTCGCCTCAATTACCCGGAGGCGGTCGCCCTGCTCTCTACGGTGCTTCTGGAGCGAATTCGAGATGGCGTTTCCGTCGCCCACTTAATGGCGGAAGGGAAGACGATCCTCGGCCGCAACCAGGTGATGGACGGCATCGCCGACCTCGTTCACGAAGTGCAGGTCGAAGGGACCTTCCCCGACGGCACCAAGCTCGTCACTGTCCACGAGCCGATCGTCGCCGACGACGGGAACCTGGAACTCGCCCTCTACGGAAGCTTCCTGCCGGTCCCTAAAACGCCATTGTCCCT
>JAAFHJ010000621.1 GCA_013298325.1 Myxococcales bacterium
AACTTCCAGCTCCACAGCGGTCGTCGTCGTTGGTCACGGCAGCGCAGGCGCTGCCGCACAGCGCTTGGCCGGCCGAGCAGGCGCCTACGTTGCCGTCGGTCGCCGCGCTGTCGGTGCCCCCATCGGCCGGAATTTCCGTCGGGAGGTCGTCGTCGGAGCCGCAGGCCCCCGTCGTGAGCGCCAACGGAGCGCAGAGTGCAACAAAGGGGAAGAGGGCGGGGAAGAGCCGGCGCATGGCTGCCGAAACTACCGCGCCCCCGTGGTGCGTGGAGAAAACTTTAACGGCCGATGTTACTCGGCGGCGGCGGCGAGTCCGTCGTTGCTGAGCGGGGCCCGTTCGGCCTTCTCCCCGTCGAGGACGCGCATCGTCGTGTTCCCGACGACGATGTCCGACATCTTCTTCACACGGGCGAAGACGTTCTCCTGGACGTAGGGGACGCCGTACTTCGCGCACAGAGCCTTCACCTTCGGCTGAAGCTCCTGATAGCGGAGCATCGGGAGGTCGGCCCAGATGTGGTGCTCAATTTGGTAATTGAGGTACCCCTGGAGGAAGTCGACGATATTCCGGGCCCACTCGGGCGCTTCCGAGCCGGTTTGGTAATTGACCGACCCGATGATCTGGCGCACGTAGCTCTCGGCGCGGTTCTTCGGGCGCGTCGTGAAGCGGTACATGTCGTCGCCGGAGTGATTCGGCCCGATGATGGCAAACGTGTGCACGTTCTCGATCGCCTCGGCGACGACCGAGTTGAACACCGCCGACGCGACCGCGAAGGGGCCGAGCGGGGCGAAAAGTGCCGGAATCGCGACGAAATTGATGGCGCCGTAGGGGAGGTAGCACTTGAGCCAGAGGTCCTTCCGGGGGACCGGCGGCGTCGTCTCGCTCGACTGCTTGATCAGGTGCTTGTGGGTGAGCACGCGGAGCGTGTTCGGCGCGTAATAGGTGAACTTCCAGGAGACGGCGAGGCCGGCGAGCATCAAATAGCGCTTCGCCTGGGACATGTCGCTCTTGTGAATCCACTCGACATTGCGCTCCACCAAATCGGGATCACGCTCTTCGCCGGTCGCTCCGTGATGGAGGATGTTGTGCTCGAAGTTCCACGCTTCCGGCACCATCCAATCGGGCCAGTCGAGCATGCGGCGCCAGCCCTTGGCGAAGACGCGGCTCGTGCGCTCCGGGCGGACGCCGGGGACTTTGTCGTACCCCTTGTGGCCGACGTGGTGCATCGTGATCCAGCGGCTCGTGCGCCCAATCGCGAGGGCGACCGGCGAGATCGGGTTCGGAAACCACGCGAGGCCCCAGCCGATGGCGCTCGCGGTGCGCCCCCAGCGCTCCATTTTGGCGAGGTGGTCGAGGTCTTCCTGGCCGAGCTTACTGTCGACTTCTTTTCGCAGCGCATCGAGCTCGGCAAGGAACCCTTCCAAGTTCACCGCGCTCATCGAGAACGATTCGCCGCTGTCGGAGGCAGTATTCTCTTGCGAATGCGAGAGCTTCGTCCCGCTCTCCGGCGCCCTTTCTGCGAGGACCCGCTTGAGAGGGTTGAGGGAGCGGAGGCGCGTACGGAGGGTGGCGGCCGAAAACACGCTGCCGACTTACCCGATGGTACGTTGCTCCTACAAGCGAAGAAGATGCGCGATCGCGGCGAGGTCTTGGAGGTCACGCTCGGCGCTGGCGCCGGTCGGCGCGACCGGGGCGAAGCGAATCCACGGTTCGCCGGTCTCCGTCCGATGGAGGTGGGCGCCGTCGATGCGCCCATGAATGTAGCCGCGCCGGTGGAGCGCCCGGAGCGCTTCAGAAAAACGCTGGAGAATCCAAGAATCTAGGCCGCGTTCTCCGGCAAGCGGCGCCGTCGCGTGGCGGAGCGGGGGTTCTTCGAGCCAGAGCGTCCCCTCGCCGGGGTCGTGGCGGAGCACCGGCTGGAGGGTGCGGTCGTCGTCGGCGGCAAAGAGGCTCGCGCGGAGGAGAATTGCGTCGTTGGCGGGGAGTACGCGGAGCCGGCGATCGGTGTGGCGGTCGACGACGAGCTGGCCATGTTCGTCGTCGCCAAGCGCCGATTCTGTTGCCGTTTCGGCCCCTTCGTAGGGGGCGAGTCGTGCATCCGGAGCGGCCGACGACGGCCGTCGCGAGCCGGACGGGGGCGGAAGGCTCGCCGTGGGCGCGACCGCTTCGAGGCGATCGGTCCACGGCAGCGCGGCGAGCTCTTTGGCGGCATCGGCGGCGGCGGCGGGGCGGAGCGCCGGGTCGTTCGCGAGCCAGCGATCGAGGAGCGCGTCGTGGCGCTTGTCGAGATCGCGGTGGACGGTGCTCGGCGGCGCGTGCTCTGCGACGCTGACGTCGCTCGTAACTCGCTGAATTCCGGGTGCTTTTCCGGTAAGTAAGACGCAGAGCAGCGCCCCCGTCGAGAAGACATCCGAGCGGACCGTCGCCGGCTCGCCGCGGGCCCCTTCCGGGCTGAGGTAGCCGAGGCTGCCGAGGACGCCGGCCGTCGCCGTGTTCGAGAGATCCCCGAGGTGGGCGACGCCGAAGTCGGCAAGTTGGGCGTTGCCCGCAGCATCGAAGAGGACGTTCTCCGGCTTCACATCGCGGTGAAGAACGCCGACGCGATGGGCGGCACTCAATGCGGCAAGTACCGCGGTCACAATCTCGACGGCGCGCTTGGGGGTGAGCCGCGTCTTTGCGACGAGCGTCGCCAAATCGCCGCCGGCCATCCACGGCGTCACGACGGCCGGCCCCTCGGGGACGAAGTCCCAGAGCGGAAGGACCTGCGGATGATCGATCGCCCGCAACACTTCGACTTCACGAACAAATCGCGCGAGTGCGTCGCGCCCGCTCGCGCCGTCGGGGGGGGAGAAGAGCTTCACCGCCACCTCGGCGCCTCGCACGCGATCCTTGCATTGAACGACGCGGGCGGTCGGCGTCCGCGCGACCTCTTTTAGGCTCTCATAACGGCCAAAAAAGACGGTTGCTGCGTTTGCTTCGCGCGTGCTGTCGGGGCCGGCATTTGCAGCGTCGCCAGAATTTGGTGCTCGCGAAGGGGGGG
>JAAFHJ010000622.1 GCA_013298325.1 Myxococcales bacterium
CGTTAGCGCCTCACTCCAACAAACGACGACGGGTGTTGAGGTCAGCTCTCTGGACGCAAAGGTTCTGTCGCTCAGTGATCTCGCCGGCCTCATTTACTTTCAGGCCGGAGCGTTGCTCCAGTGGAAGATGAAGATCGAGTGCATCGACGACGAGCTGCAGGCGTGGACCCACATTGACAGTCCGTCGCGACCCGGTCGTACTCGGACAGAAGATCTACGCGACGCGGCCGATCTTCTTTTGCGTGCGATCCAAGCATTCGACGAATCCCCGGATCGAACGACCGCTTTCCCAGAATGGGCGTGGAGATGGGAGCTCCCGGAGAGGAGAGCTTCATTAATGCTCGCGGAGGTGTACGCGGAACTCGGCGATCCTAAGGTGGAAGTGGCGCTCCGGCGCGTTATCCGTGAGGGGGGAGCGGATGGACGGCGAGAAGCGCGCAACGTTGAGTTCAAACAGTTTCAGGACGCTCCCTGGTTCATTGAGCTGACGAAGCCGCTCTAGGTCCCGCCAAGACAAGAAAGCCCCCGCGAGAATTCTCGGGGGCTTCTTTGTGGGGCCGTTCGTTGACACCGCCGCGCGCGGAACGGTACGACCGCCGGTAGCTCATGAAGATCAAGTCGTTTCGAGTCGCGGGATACAAGAATCTCGTAAAGCCGGTCGCCCTCGACCGCCTCGACGAGCGGAGCCTGATCGTCATCCACGGGCTCAACAACGTCGGGAAGAGCAACCTCCTCGAGGCGTTGCAGCTCCCGTTTCTTTTGCTTGGCCTCGCGGAAAGCCTCGGAGAACTCCCCTTCCAAACGAAGGCGCCGCTTCCGCCGGGCCTCGTAGCGCAGGGTCACTCGCCGTCCGAGTGGTTCACTCTCGGGAGGCCGACGCCGATTGGGATCGACCTCGTTCTCACCCTTACCCCCGAGGAACTGGCGCGCGCGGCGCTCGACGAGAAATGCCGTGAGGTAGCATTCAGCGTGAGCATCGGAGGTTTCCTCGGCACGATTAACTGGCAAATCGTCGACTTTCGTTTCGCCGACGGTGTGGATGCGTTGGTCACCCTGCGAGAAGATAAGGCCGCGTTCATGGCCAATCTCGCGGAAGGGCTAGTGAGGTTGTCGCCGAACCTCGTCTCCCTAGACCTGCTCGCCAAACGTTTTGCGCTTCTCGACCTTCATCGGACGTCGAGCGGCCTCCGTGGGCGCAGCATCCTCACCGACCAGCTCGCGCTCGCACTTTACGACGCGAAGGAGTCGACCGACCCCCGCGAGTACCTGCGTTGGTCGGCTTTCGTGCGCGTTTGCGGCGAGTTTGGCGACGTCCTGGGTGGGGCCGAGCCGGTCGTCACCTACGACCGTCACCGAAACCAGGCGACGCTCCACATGCAGTCACCGGCGGGGCGCTTGCCGGCCCATCTTCTGGGGACCGGCGTTCAGCAGCTCCTGGCCATCATCGGCCGGATGCTCGTCAGCAAGGCCGACGTCGTCGCCATCGAGGAGCCGGAGACCTCGGTCTCGATGGGCCTCCACGCCCGCGTCCGTGACGCCCTTCAGCGGATGACCGAGACCGACGACGGGCTCAGCCAGGTGTTTTTGACGAGCCATTCCCCCTGGTTCGACGGGCCCGAGGACTTCATCGCTGTCGTCGCGACCGACGACGGGCCCGCGGTCCAGTGGCGGAAGGCGAACGAAGTCACGAAGTTCACCCAGAGCGAAATGACGCCGCCGCCGGCGAAAACCGCCCCCCTCTCCTACGTGACCGGCGAGGGGTACGTCGCGTTGCCACTGTTTGTGCGTGAACACCTCGGCGTCGAGCACGGGGGTGGCGTCGTCTTCAACACCGCCCCCGAAGGGCGCATCACGATGCTCTCCACGCAGACCGCGCTGGCCGAGTTCGGGGAGTCCGACGATGACACCGAGTGAGTTCGCGAACGAGCTCGCCGCAGCAACCGCCGAACGCCCGCTGATCCTGACGCTCGATACAAACGCCGTCTTCGGAAAAAAGCTCGTGAAGCTCGCGGAGGAAATCAACCGGTGGGGAACAGCCTCTGACCGCGTCGGAGCTTTGAAGCTGCGGGTAAACCCCCTCGTGTTCGTCGAGCGGAACGTCCGCGAGCGACGGAAACATGGCGACCGTTTCAATCCAAAGACGGTCCTCGAATTCTTAGCGAGCAGTGGCGTTGAGGTCCCTCCATTCGACCTGGAAATGGCCGATCGGGCATCGGCAACACTTGTGAGCTGGCATCCCGAGAAGGACGACTGGACCCGCGCCAAGTGGGAGCGCGTGTGTGAACTTTACGGCGTGAAGAGCGACGCAAAGTCGGTCCCGACGCGCCAGATTTCTGCGACCGTCGATTGGTTTATCGCGGGGGCGGTCGAAAGCGACGCGGTGCTGGTGACGGACGACACGGGAGCTGAGTTCAAGAAGGTGGAGCGCCGTGTGACCTACGCGGTCGCGAGTGGCGCGCTCCAAGGCATCTGAACTCGCGCTACGGCCGCATCGTCCCCTGGGTGAGCCCGATTCGGTAGCCGTCGTTTCTCGCTTGGAGCAGGGCGCGCTCGATTTCGTCAAAGACGAAGCCGTCGACGTAGATCGTCTTTGTGGCGGGCGGTTTTGGCATCACCTGCGGGGGTGCTCCGAAGGTGCGATCGGCGAATAGTTCCTGCCCGGGCCGCCACAGTCGCGGCATCGAGGCGCTCACGCTCTTGCCGTAAATGCAGAACGTAACGCCGTTCTGACTGAGCACGTAGGCGGCCCAATCATACACGAGACTTTCCTGCTGCTGACCGCCGTGCTTGTCGACGCGGATCGTCTTTACGACGCGCCGACTGACCTGGACGGCGAGGTCGTAGGGGCGCGTAAAGTCGATGGAACAGCGGCTGACACTGTCCCCGATCCACGGCCCTTGGACGACGATTTCACCGACGTCTTGGGGGTCGAAGAAGCTCACGATTCCGAGCATCAGCACAAAGAGGACAATCAGCCCGGCGGCGCCGACGAGGACGAGGGCTGCCATCGCCGCCGAAGGGCCG
>JAAFHJ010000623.1 GCA_013298325.1 Myxococcales bacterium
CGTGGATGCCGATGACGTGGAAGCGATCCCGGCGGGCGAGGGCGAGCGGAAATGGCCGAAATCCTAAGCCAATTTGGGGGACCGTCCCAACGAGCACCGAGAGCCAGCGCCGCGATTCCCAGAACTCCCCCTCGCCGAATTCGACCGCCCCGTTCCAGCCGGCGGTGACTTCGTGGGTCGTCGCGGCGAAGCGCGGAAAGACCGTTCCGAGGGCGGAGCGCACGAGGACGTCGGCCCCGGTAAGCGCCGTCGGGTCCTCCGTGCGGTAATAGGTCCGCAGAAAGTTGTAAACTGCACCGGTACCCGCGAGGAAACCGAGGCGTCCGTTGCCGAGGGGCGAGCGCGGCCCCAGTGCGGCAGCGGCTGCTTTGGACCGATTCGCGAGGGATCCCGGGAAGATGCTCGGCTGGCCGCTCGGCTCATCTTCTGCGTCGAAGGCGGGCGTCACCGCGCGGACGTCGAGGGTCCGCGCGACGGTGATCGGAACCTTTCCTGCGCTGTGGGCGGCGACCACCCGGCGAAGGAGCGCCTCAGGGCTTCGCCGCGCGACACCAATGCCGTTGGCAACGGTGTTCATCGTGCCGCCGCGCAAAAAGGCGATCGTCGGCATGCTCGCATCGCCGTAGGGGCCGCGGAGGGCGCCGATCACGCGACCGTTTGTGCCATCGCCGCCGGCAACGGCGACAAGATCGACCCCCGCTTCTTTGAACTCCTGGGCCGCCGCATCGAGCTCCTCCTGGGAGCCGACGAATCGCGGGAGCGCGTTGCCCCCGGCGAGAGTCGCAAGTCGCCGAAAAAGCGAAGGATCTTTGCGATTCCCCCGGCTCAGGCGACTGGCAATGAGTCCGATGCGTCCAGGTTTTCCAGGGGTCCCCACAGGGGAGCCGTCGGTAACCTGGCACGCCGTCCCGGTCAATCACCACCGCCATTTCCACGCTTGTCGCGGGAACTTCGTTGGGACTACGACCTCCCCCCATGGGAATTGCCTTTCACCACGCCGATCGCCGGGTACTTCGCGTCGAAGGGGGGGACCGGCTCCCTTGGTTGAACGGCCTCGTGACCTGCAACCTCACCCGCGTGTTGCCCGGCGGCCCCGCCGGGTACGGATTTATCGTCGAAAAGAAGGGGAAGATCGTGACCGATCTCTTCATTCTTGCGGCGGAATCGGCGTTCTTTCTTGCCATGCCGCGGGAGCGTGCGGAAGAGACATTTGCCATCCTCGACAAACACCTGTTCTCCGAGGATGTCGCGCTTACTTTTGACGACGATGCTCGCGTCGTCTCCTTCCATGGCCCCGACGCATCTACTGTATTTCCTGATGCTTACGCCGGAGGTACCTGGGATCCTCTCGGCGGAGGGGGCATTCTTTCCGTCGGACTTGCCGAAGCATTCGCCGATGTGTCTCTCGCTTCGGAAGAGGCCTTTGCACGTTTCCGCTTCGATGCGTTCCTGCCCAGAATCGGCATTGATTTTGACGGCGAGCTCCTCCCCCACGAAGCTTCCCTCGATGCGGTCGGTGTCGCCTTTGATAAGGGGTGCTACCTCGGCCAGGAGGTCCTCTACATGCTCGAGCACCGCGGCAAAGCCCGTCGGCGTACCGTCGTCGTCGCGACGAGCGCGCGCGACGCGGTCACCCTTCCGCCGGGGACCGAGGTGCTCGCTGCCGGAGATGCCGTCGGCACGCTCCGGATGCCGTTCCTCGACGACGACGGCGTCCGCGCCTTCGCCCTCGTGAAAAGCGCGCAGGCGGTCTTCGGCAACACCTTCATCGCCGGCGGCCACACGTTCACCGTCGTTTCGACGGAGCCCCACTGGGCGGGCGCCCCCACGACGACGTGAGTCGGAAAATCGCCGCGGAAGCCCGTTAGATTTTGCGTTCGAGCTTGAAGCGCCGCCGGCCCGGAGTGGCGCTGTCGACTTCCTTCACGCGGAGCATTTCGAGCGCAATTTCTTTAATTTTTCCATCGCGTTCGAGCTTGAGATGGATCCGTTCCCCTTCGGTCTTGATCACCTCGCAACGACCGAAGGCGAAGTGTTCGGCGATGTCCCCGCGCGCGGGGATCAAACCGGGATCTGCGGCTGCTGCCATCATGGGGCGCGCCGGGCGAATGAGGTCGGCGCGCCGATCGGCGGCCGACTTGGGGATCGCAGGGGGGGCGAAGGTCGAGTGGGACGGGTCCTGCTCGGCGCTCGCTTCGGCGACGGCGGTCCAATCGGCGGAGGCGAGCGTGGGGGGGGCCTTGCGTCGTTCGCCGCCCCCCTTTGCGGCCGGTTCCGTCGGGGGCGTGCTCCCGCGAGGTGCCTGTTTTCCTTGAGAATAGTTTACCGCCGGTTCGCGCGCTGCGTCCGGCGCCGGGATCGGTAGGGTCGCCTTGGGCGGACCGCCAAAGCGCGACGGGCCGGTGAGCGCGGTGCCGAGGGGGGAGCCTTCCAGGAGCCAGATGCCGGCGACGTCGTCCCGGGATCGTACGACCACCGCCTCGGAGCCCCAGAGGACCCCTTCGAGGCCGAGCGACTGGGCGGTCACGATTTCGCCCGCCGCCATCTCCATCCCGCATTCCCCTTCGCGGGAGAGCACGGCGCGCAGCCCAAAGGAGACGTCCCCTTGGAAGGTGCCGATGGCCCCTTCGAGAGACACGAGCATCCACGTCCCGGGGAGCTTCCGGAGCGGCCCCGCGCCCCCTTCTCGGCCGTCGTAGCTTCGGAGTTCGACGTCGCGGAGCACGCCGGTCGCGCGGAAAAAGCCCGAGCCGATGTGGCGCTCTTCAAAGACGCGACGGAGCGCCTCTTCAAGGACCGTTCGCCCTTCCAGACGCAAAAATTGCGGATTCATTGTTCTTTTCCTGCGTCGACCGCGACCGGTGGCGCCGGCTGCACGGCAGGATCGGGCGAGACCGGCGTTTGCGGCGCCGGATGCGGATCGACGGGGAGCAGCGGCTTTTGCGGCGTCGGCGTCGGTGCCGGCAGGAGGGGGAGGGGCGCCGGGCTCGGAGGTGTTGCGGTCTGCGGCGCCGGTGCGGTCG
>JAAFHJ010000624.1:0-1509 GCA_013298325.1 Myxococcales bacterium
CAACAAGGCCACTTCATTCAACACAGCGCGGCAATACCGGCCGGCAGAACTTCCCACAGCGCTCCTCGTTGCGCACGCGCAACCGGTCGGAACGGAACGAAGAAAGCCCCCGACGCTCCGAAGAGGGCCGAGGGCTTTGGCGTGCCGCACCGGTCTTTTGCCACGCCCGAGTGCCGCAACGACCGCCCCCTAAGGGGTCTTTTGCCACTCGCGAGTGCCGCCAAGACCGACCCCCCACGGTCTTTTGCCACTCCCGAGTGCCGTTCCGACCGACCCCCTACGGTCTTTTGCCACGCTCGAGCGCCGCCAACACCGACCCCCTACCGGTCTTTGCCACTCACGCCTGCGGCTTGGCCGACTCGCCCGGCTTTTTCCCCTTCCGGCGGGCCGCTTGGGCGGCGCGGAAGGTCTCAAGCGGCGCCAGGAGTGCGGCGGCGAGCGCCTCGTCGGCGTCGGCGCGCCCCTCGACGTAGCGCACGTAGGCGCGGGTCGCCTCGACGAGCGTCGCGCGCGCTTCCCGGCGGGCGGTTCCGTCGTCGCGAACGACGAGCGCCGCCTTCGTCACCGCGTCATCGTAGCGATCCTGGACGGCTGCGAGGGCATTCACCAGGTAGGCGGCCGCCGCCGCGCACGGGGCTGGGAACACACTGGCGGTCGCGAGGGCGAGGACCCGGCGCGTCTCCACCGCCTGCTTGGCGTAGCTCCACGTGATGAACCGAAGCCCCTCGGGGAACAGCGCCCCACGGAGCCGTTCCGCGGCGCTCGAAATCCCGTCATCGGGGACGCGGCCGAAGGCTTCGAGGATGCCGTCGAGGGCGCGCAAGAGGTCGTCGGCATCGGCGTCGATCGCCTGGAGCTCACTCGCGTCCTCCGCCTCGGTCGCCCGAGCGGCCGCAGCGAGCGCCGCCGTGTAGGCGGTCTCTGCCGCCGTCACCGCCGCGAGCCGCGTCGCATACCCGGCGGGGAGCCGACCTGCCCCCGCGCCTGCGCCCGCCGCCGAAAGCAGACGGGCAAGAGCCTGAAGTTCTTCGTTGGAAAGTGTAGGAAGTCCGGACATTCCGGGACGGCACCAGAGAGTCCCCGGAGCGTCAAGGGGATTTTGGCCACGCTCGTGCCATCTCCACACCGCCGCGCGACGCAGGTATCGTCTTCCCATGCGTTTCTCAATTCTTGCGCTGCTTGCCGTTGGCTGCGGTTCGTCCTCGTTGCACGCCGCCCCCGTAGAGGCCCCCGCGCCCACCCGAGAGGTTCCTCCGCCGGTTGCCGCCGTGCCGGACGTTTCGCCGAAACCGGAACCTCCCCTCGATGTCCACGAGTTCGGCTGTGTGGGGCTCGTCAACGGAACAAAGATGGCGGCGCCCGACGCAAGTTGCCCCGACGCGAAGGCCCGACCGACGCCCGAGGAAATCCAGGGGACAATTCGTGAGAACTTCCCGAAAATTCTCGCGTGCCCGCAGCACTTTTCTGGGGAAACACCGTTCTTTGTCCACTTTGAGATTGCTGTAGACG
>JAAFHJ010000624.1:1519-3023 GCA_013298325.1 Myxococcales bacterium
CAAACATCCGTGTCTCAAGCCCGAAGACCTCACTCCCAGGCCCCTTCGCCGCGTGCGTGAAAGAGGTGTTTTCGGACTTTCGCTTCTCAAAACCGACCATCGGCAGGTCGATGACAATCACCTACCCGATCACCCTCGCGCCTTGAGTCCCCATTGCGAAATCCGGGGCACACGCGCAACGTGGCCCCGATGGATCGAGAACGCCTTCCCGGTGAGCTTGCCGCCGATCTTGCGCGGGCGCGTGAGACCAACGATTGGACCCTTTCCGGACGGAAGAGCCGCATTGAACTCGACGAAGCGCTCGACAGTAGCGACGAGCTTGTCGGCTTGCTGCCGTTCGGAACCGATGGCGGTGGCGGCGTCTGGTATTGCGACGTCGAAAATCGCGTCGAGCGGGGCGCCGGAGCGATCCTCCACCTGCCGATGAGCGGCGGCTACGGGGACGCGCGGTACGTCGCCGCGTCGTACGCCGACCTCCGTGACCGGCTCGCTGCCGGGCTCGATCCCTACGATTTGCCGTCCTTCGACGACGAGGCATCGGCGTCCTTGCGCGGCGAAACGCGCGTGCCTGGCGTCGATGGGCCGGTCGTGGTGCGGCGCGTCCATGCGCGTGCCCTCGGTACGCCTCGCGCCGCCGAAGTCGTCTGCGCCCACGACGTGCTCGCCGACGGCCTCCCTGCGCGCGGCGGGGCGCCGATTTATCTTACCGAGGAGGGGCGCGTTCACTTCCTCACGCTTGCCTCCCAAGCCGTCGTCGAGGGTGTGACGTGCGCGGCCGCTACGCCCCTCGCGCTTCACCCCGCCACCGGGCGCCCCTTGCGGTTCACGCCTGCTGAGCCGCTCGTCGTCGACGGCCTTCCGTTTCGGGCCGGCCACGAGGTCTGCGTCTACGATCCGGTCTTTTCCGCCGCCGTCACCGGGGTGCTCGACCGCGACCACGACGTCGACGGCGTGCCGCTCGCCGCCGGGACGCCGATCACGCTTCACGGGCAAGAGCGCGCCCTCACCCGCGGAACGCTCCGCGCCGCCACCATCCTCGACGGCCAGCAGCTCGAAGCGGGGACGTCCTTCGAGCTGCTCGGCGAGAGCCTGTATCGAACGCGGCCCGCGGCGCCGTAAGGCGGGCCACGCCAAACTAGGGGCATGCGGAGCGGTCGCAGGTGAGCACGAAGCCCTTGAAGCTCCCCCCCGGCGGGATCTTGCACGTGCAGACGCTGCAGCCGTCCGGCGCCGTCGCCGTCCGGTTGTGGGTGACACCGCTCGAAGGCCCCGCATCGGGGAAGCCGGCGTCGGAGTCGGCCCAACGGCAGGTGCAGAGCGCCCCCTCTTGGGTGCGCTTGCCGTCCAAGGTGCAAAACGTGGCGTTGCAGCCGTCCTCCGACCACTGGCAGGACGTATTGAGGCCGGTCGCCGGGCAGGAGACCGTCTCCCCCTTGAAGCTCGTGTAGACGCAGACCCCACCGTCGCGACCGGCGTCGGCCGTCGAAGCCTCGGGGGTTTCACT
>JAAFHJ010000625.1 GCA_013298325.1 Myxococcales bacterium
GAGGGCTTCTCCCACGAACGCAACATCACCGTCGAAGACGGCAACCCGCCGCTCTCGAACTCGGGCGAGCGCGTCAAGCGGACCCAGCTGAACTTCGCCCTCATCGCCGACTGCCCGAAGGACGCCGGTCCGGCCAGCGACGCAGGGACCGTCCCGCCGGGGCTCTGCGCCGGCAAAGCCGACGGCCTCTACTGCACCGGGACCTTCGGCTACGACGCCGTCTTCTGCAAAGCGGGCCTCGCGAACGGCACCATCCAGTGCGGCAGCGGCACCTACTGCGTCGGCCCGAACGGCCCGACCCAGGCGACCAAGCCGGTCTGCGACCCGACGCCGCCGGTCTGCCCGTGACCGGTTTGTAGCGTTGCCTGCCATCGCGATATTTTTGAGGGCCGGCGCTGCGTTTGCGGCACCGGCCCTCGCCGTTTCCGACTAAGCCGGTCCTTCTTATGTGGCTCTCTGGTCTTGCTCGCCATCTTCGGCGCTTCGTTGCGACGCCCCCCTCGACGGCACGCGGCCGAGCGATTTTGCTGGCGATCTGCACCTTCGGGGCGACCGGCTGCGCCAAGGAGATCGGCGACCCGTGCACCGTGAACGCCGACTGCAACGGGAGCACCTCCGATCGCATTTGCGACACGACCCAGCCGAGCGGCTACTGCACGGTCTTCTCCTGCAGCCGCGGGACGTGCCCGAGCGAGGCGCGTTGCGTCGCCTACGGCACCAGCATCCCCGGCTGCGGCTACGACGACCGCCGCCTCCCGCGCACGGCACGCAGCTTCTGTCTCAAGGAGTGCGAGGGGAACTCGGACTGCCGCGACGGCTACGTCTGCGAAGACCCGACGAAGGCGCCGTGGAACGCCGTCGTCCTCGATGACGGGCGTCCGCGCGTCTGTGTCGTCGCTGCAAGTTTCGAATTTAACAACGTGAAGACCCCCACCGCCCCGCGCGACGCCGATGCCGGCGTCTGCCTGGCCGACGAGGGGCGCTACGACGCCGGAAGCTTCGATGCCGGTGCCGCCGACGCGGGCGGAAGCGATGCCGGTGCCGCCGATGCGGGCAGCGCGCAAGATGGCGCCGTCGACAGCGGCCTCTAAGGGGCGCCTCGCTCGCGCCCTCGGTTTCGTCGCGTCGCCGGCCCAGAGGGCCGGGGAGGGGGGACTTGTCGTCCTTCTGCTGGCGACCGCCGTCTTCTTTGCGCTGCGTGTAATCCCCGGCGACGCCGCCGCCCTCGTGCTTGGTGACCAAGCCTCCCCGGCCGCCTTGGCGACGCTGCGCGCCGAGCTGGGGCTCGATCGACCGCTGCTGCTGCAATATCTTCAGTATCTTCGAGGCCTTGCCACTCTCGATCTCGGGTCGTCGCTGCGTCGGCCGGGGACGAGCGCCTTCGCCCGCGTTGGGGAAGCGCTTGCGGCGACCGCCTCACTCGCCTTCCTGGCGACCGGGATCGCGTTGGTGGTCGGCGTCGCCCTCGGGCTCCTCGCGAGCGGCCCCTGGCTCGCGCCCCCTGCGCGGACCCGCCTGTCGCGCCTCCTTGACGGGGCCGCCGCGGTGCCGCTCCTCGCCGTCGCGCCGGCGATCACCTGGCTCCTTGCCGTGCGATTTCCGGTAGTTCCACTCCCCGGCGATCCCGACGCCGGCTTCGGGGGGCTCCTCTTTGCCAGCACGCTCCTGGCGTTCCCCCTTTCTGTGCATCTTGCACGCACCTCCCGCACCGCCTTGCGTACAACGACCGACGCCCTCTTTGTGCGTGTCGCCCGCGCGAAGGGGGCGAGCGTCTTCCGCGCCCAGTTTTTCCACGCATTGCCGGCCGTCTCCGCGCCGATCCTGACCGTCGTTGCGACCCAGCTCGGCGCCCTCCTCGGCGGCGCCGTCGTCCTTGAAAAGCTCTTTGAGCGGCGGGGCCTCGGCACGCTCCTCCTCGAAGCCTACGCGGGGCGCGATCTGCCGGTCCTCGAGGCGACCGTGGTCACGAGCGGGCTCCTCTTCGTCGCCGTGCAGACGCTCGCCTCGCTCCTCCAAGGGATCCTCGATCCGCGCGCCCGAGAGGTTCGATGACCTCCGCCGCACAAAAGGCCGATTTTTCCTGGAAACGATCGGCGCCGCGCCTGCTCCCCTTGGCGATCGTCGTGGCGCTGGCGCTCGTGGCGGCGAGCCGAGGATCGGCGACCTACCTCGTCCCCGAAGATGCCTTCGCCCCGCCGAGCCTGCGCCACCCGTTTGGCTGCGCGGAGACCGGCATCGACTTCGCCGCGCTCCTCGGCGTCGGCCTCCTTCGCGGCCTCGGGCTCGCCATCGTCGTCGCCCTGTTTGGCTTCTCCGTCGGCACCACGGTCGGCGTCGGCGCGGCGCTCCGCGGGGGCGCCTTCGAGCGTGTGCTCTTGCGTACCTGCGATCTTCTGCAGGCATTTCCAAGCTTTCTGCTGGCGATGGTGCTGCTCTCTGCCGTGCGCGCGCCGAGTCGGGTGCATCTTGCATGTGTTTTCGCCGTGACCGCCTGGGCGCCATTTGCGCGGCTCGCGGCGATGGAGACGCGGGTGCTTCGAGGGGCCGCCTTCGTCGAGGCGTCGCTCGCCCTCGGCCGCGGCCTGTTGGGGACGGCGCGCGTGCACATCCTGCCGAATGTGTTGCCGACGGTCGCCGTGCAGCTCGGGGCGAGCGCCGCGGCGACGATCGTCGGGGAGGCGGGGCTCGCCTTCGTCGGCTTCGGCCCGCGCGATGGGGTGTCGCTCGGCGGCGCTCTGGATCAGGCGGTCGCCGGGGTCTTCCGCGCGCCGCTGCTCCTCGGCGTCGCCGGGCTCGCCGTCTTTCTGGGGAGCGCGGCCCTCGTCCGTGCGTCGACGGTCTTTTCGCCACGCAAGCGCGGGTAATCCTTTCCAGTTTACGAAAGCGGCCCCCCGCACTCCGTCCCCTGGTAGGCAGGCCGCGTGTTCGTCCCTTCGCCGCTCCCGCGCACCCGCGCCGCTGCCCTCCGCGACCTCGCTTCGGAAAAAGAGGCGACCCGCGTCGCCGCCCTCCGTGACCTCGT
>JAAFHJ010000626.1 GCA_013298325.1 Myxococcales bacterium
GTCTACCTCAAAGGGCTCCTCGAAGCCCACGACGGGATCGGTTCCTTCTTCGCCGAAAAGGGGGGCGCTCTTTCGCTGTTTACGACCGTCGATCAAAGAGAAGAACTGCGTGAGTTTCTCGGCGAAGTGAAGAAAGAGATCCCCGGCCTCGACTTCGGGGATCCGGTCGCCGCCGATAGCTAGCTTTCGGTTGTTGGGTCGCGCCGGGCGGAGACAAACGTGTCGATCTCCTCCGTCGTCGCACCGAGGCGCAGGAGCACCGTCGTGAGATCGCCCGCGAGCGGGGCCGTCTCCGTGTGTGACTGCCCGTCGCTGTCTCGGTAGGAGACGCGTGCAAGATGCACGAACGGACGATCGAGGGTGTACCGCTCCTCGAAGTGGCGGTCGGTCGCTTCCGGATCCCCCTCTAGGCGTACCGGGCGTCCGATGACCGGGTGGCCAATGGCGAGCGCTTGCGCGAAGAGCTGCTTCGGCGTCCACCCGGCGGTCGTGACGAGGAGGAGCGAGTGCCCCCCTTTTTTTCCAAGGTATTTGGAGCTTTCCTTCGCCTTCGGGAGCACGGCGAGCCGCACGTACTGGGCGTGGACCTCGCGCATTTCGCGCCCTTTTCCGCCGCCGTTGCGGGCGGTGTGCCCGCCGACGGCAACGCGCGCGACGAGCTTGCCTTTCCCGTGGGTGACGCCGCGCACGAGCACGAGGGCCGTCACCTCCTCCACGGTGAGCGGGGCGCCGTAAAGGGCGACACCACTGGTGCCGCCGTCGGGGGCGAACCGTCGCGGGAGCTTGCTTGCGGCGCGACTGTGGCTGCCAATAAGGCGACTCACAATGGCAGAAGATGCTTCCGTAGAAGGGGGCAGTTCTTGGGTCTCTGCGCCGCGTTCAAGGACGACGATCGTCTCGACTTCGTCAGTCAGCGGGATTTGATCAAACGGGGAAAACTCAGAAATGGTGTAGCCGGCTTCTACGAAGGGGGCGACGTCGCGGGCGAGCGTGTCCGGGTCGCAGGAGACGTACACGAGCGTCGCCGGGCGCTCGACGAGGAGCGCATCGCGGACGGTGCGCGGGACGCCCCGGCGCGGCGGATTCATCACGACAACATCGTTCGCGCCGAACTCGGCACTTTCGATGTATTCCTCAGCCCTTGTCGCGATCGCGCGCAGCGGCAGCTTTCGCGCATCGGCCTCCCGTTGGGCCTCTTGGGCGGCCGGTGCGAAGACCTCAACGAGAGTTACCCGGGAGCCTGCCGCGGCGAGCGCGAGGCCGATCGCCCCGGAGCCGCCGAAGAGCTCGTGGACGGCCCGCTTGGGGGCACGATCGGTGTAAAGTGCATCGAGAAGCGCCCGTTGAATGCGCGCCGCCTGCCCGCGATGTGCCTGAGCAAATGCGCCAAAAGTTACCCTTTGTTTGGCGAGACCGACGCGATCTTCCGCGTTTGTTACTCCAAGCAACGGGATGGTGCGCCCACCCAGAAACTGGGGATGATCGGTCGCGCGCAAGTTCGCGGCGACGCCGAGCACCCCGGGGACCGCCATCAGCGCCTCGGCGAGCGGAAGGACGGCGTCGCGGACGAGGACGTCGGGATCGATCACGAGCGTGACGAGGAGGCCGTCGGGATCGCTCACCGGATCGGCGCACGTGGCCGAAGCGAGCGAACGAAGATCGAGGCCGAGAAGGCCGGCCTGGGCGGGAAACGCGCGGACGGCATCGGCGACGCGGTTTGTGAGCGGCGGGAGGACCGGGCAGTTCGGCGTGTCGACGACGCGACGGGCATCGCCCGCGGTGCGGTCGAAGAGCCCGACCGTGTAACGACCGTCGTCGATCGCCACGGTGAGCTTCGCCCGCGTGCGGAAGCCGCCGAGCGCCGCAGCGCCGACGGTCGCCGCGACCGGGATCGCCTGGAGCACCGGAAAGCGGTCGCGGGCGGCGAGCACGCGCGCCCGTTTGTGGGCGAGCTGTTCGGCGTAGTCGGGGGTGGTCGCGAGGGCCGGGCAGCCGGAACAGCGCGAAAGATAAGGGCAATCGGGCGTTTTCGGGTCGCTCAAAATGCCGCCGATCCGGGGACGCGCGGGTAGGGGATCGCGTCGCGGATGTTCGCGAGACCAGTCACGTAGACGAGCAGGCGCTCGAAGCCGAGGCCGAAGCCGGCGTGGGGGACCGTCCCGTAGCGGCGGAGGTCGAGGTACCACTGGTACCCCTCCGGGTGGAGGCCGAGCTCCCTCATGCGCGCCTCAAGGACGTCGATGCGTTCTTCACGCTGGGAACCACCAATGATCTCGCCGATGCCGGGGGCGAGAATGTCCATGGCGGCAACGGTCTTCCCGTCGTCGTTCTGGCGCATGTAGAAGGCTTTGATCTCCTTCGGATAGTTCATCACGATGACCGGTTTGTGGAAGTGTTCTTCCGTGAGCCAGCGCTCGTGCTCCGTCTGGAGGTCGAGGCCCCACTTCACCGGATAGTCGAACTTTTTCTTCGCCTTGAGCAGGAGCTCAATCGCCTCCGAGTAATCGACGCGCACGAACGGATGGGCGAGGAGCGCTTCGAGCCGTGTGATCGCCGTCTTTTCAATGCGCTCGGCGAAGAACTTCATGTCGTCGGCGCGCTCCGTGAGCACCGCACGGACGACGTATTTCAAAAAGGCTTCTGCGAGGTCGGCGTCGGCCTTCAAATCGGCAAAAGCGATCTCCGGTTCGACCATCCAGAACTCGGCGAGGTGGCGCGTCGTGTTGCTGTTCTCGGCGCGGAACGTCGGCCCGAAGGTGTAGACCCGCGAGAGGGCGCAGCAGTACGCCTCGACGTTGAGCTGACCGCTGACGGTGAGGAAGGTCTCTTTCCCAAAGAAGTCTTTGCTGAAATCGACGCGCTTCTCCTCGGTCCGTGGCAGGTTTTCGAAGTCGAGCGTGCTCACACGGAACATCTGCCCGGCCCCTTCCGCGTCGGCCGCGGTGAGGATCGGCGTGTTGACCCAGAAGAACTCCTGCTCGCTGAAGAAGCGATGGATCGCCTGGGCCATCGT
>JAAFHJ010000627.1 GCA_013298325.1 Myxococcales bacterium
GCACTCCGTGTTTCGGCGACGGAGACGGTGTTCAGTTCGCCGCTTGAGGGGGGGCGCATCTGGAAGCCGGACGTACGCCTTTGGAACATGAACGAAGGGAGCTTTGATCAGCGCGAGGCGCTCTGGGCCCCCGCGCCGGCGAGTTACCGGTTTCCTGTCCAAATTCCGCCCAAAGCGCGCTTTGAAGTCTCGGCCGGAATTGCCAATGAGCCGCGCGGAGAAGTCCGCTTTCAGGTTCTTGTAACGGCGGCCGGGGAGCCGGAGAAAATCGTCCACGACGCAACCTTCGGCGGAAAATCGGGGCGCGGTTGGCACGACATTGCCGTCGATCTTGCCGCATTTGGCGGGAAGTCGGCAACCCTTGAACTTCGCACGAGCTTCGTCGCGAAAGATCTCGGAGAATCGGGCGGCGCCGGCGACGGCGGGGGCAAAGAAATTGCGCCGGAAAATCGCTCGCCTGGGGTCCCCGCGGCCCTTTGGGGGAACCCGACGCTCCTCGTCGAGCGCCCCGCACAAACCGGGTACAACGTCCTCTGGATCGTTGTCGACGCGCTCCGTCCGGACGTCCTCGCGAGCTTTCACGACGACGCGGAAGATGCAGCCATCGCGCAAGCAGCGACGAAGCCGCTTGAGGCTCGACTCCCTAAAGTACCCGGACTTATGGAGCATCTCGACGGCTTCGGGGCGCGGGCGACCAGGTTCGTACACGCCTATTCGTCGGCGTCGTGGACGCGGCCGGGGACGATCGGCATGCTCACCGGCGCGCCGACCTCGGCGCTCGGCGTCGATGCAACGCGCTGGGTCCCCGACCCGAATCAGATTCGTGCAGTGTACACTAAGACCGACCCGTTCTTGGGGACGACGCTCCGCCGTCGCGGCGTCTTTACCGCCGGCTTTGTGAACAATTTCTTCATGGCCGGCTACACGCCGATCGGCCTCGACATGGGGTTCGAGCGCCTCGTCGATCACCGCTACCGGACGAAAGATACCGACGCGATCACGACCGACGCCGATGCTTGGATTCGCGCCCACAAAGATGCGCGGTTTTTTACCTTCGTCAATTACAATTCCCCCCACGATCCGATCGATCCTCTTCCCGAGTTTATCGCGAAGGTTCCGAAGACCAACGGAAGCGACAAACTCGACGATCACGTGCGTGGTTACATGGCGGAGGCGGCGAAAGACGACCGCGCCATTGGAAAATTGCTCGCGACCCTCGACGAAACGGGGCTCGCGAAGAACACCATTGTCGTCGTCACCGCCGACCACGGAGAGACGCTGAGCAGCGCCCACGGCGGGATCGGTCTTGAAAAGAGCCAGATCCGCTTCCACCATCCCGCCGGCCACTTCGAGGAGACGGTCCGCATCCCGATCCTCCTCTTTGTGCCGGGGAAGAAGGCGCAGGTCGTGAAGACCCGTGTATCTTCCATTGATATCGTACCGACGCTGAGCGAACTTTTGGGGGTTGGCGCCCCGACGAACAGCCGCGGGCGGAGCCTGGTCGGGGCCCTCGACGGAAAGCCGCTCGAAGAGCGTGCGTTCTACACGGAAGGGCGCGCCCTCCAGGGCTACTTCGACGGCACCCTTCACTACATCGCAGCGGACACCGAAAAGGGGCGCCTCTTCGATCTCGCGACCGATCCCGGTGAGCGCGTAAACCTTTCAAATTCGAGATCTTCCGACGCGCAGCGCCTCGCAGCCGCGCTGACCGCCTTCCGCGCCGAGCTCAAGACCGCGCGTGCTGAGGCTGCCCCCGCAGCCGCGCCCACGACGCCTGCGGCGCCGGCTGCAGAAGCAGCGAAGCCCACAAACGCCGTTGCTCCACCGGCCGTGTCTGACGGTATCGGGCGGGTTCAGCTCCGTTTCTCGGCCGGCGGGAAGCCTCATCGCGTCGATGGAACGTTGGCGCTTCAGCAGGTCGGTACGCCGCTTCCGATCGCGCTTCCTGCAGGCACCTGGTCGCTCGACAAGGGGGAAATTCACTTCTCTTTCGCCCTCGCCGAGAAGGCAATTGCCGGGTTTGATTTTCCGTTTCCAGCGACGGCAAAACTGACGGGGACGATCCGTTGGGACGGCCGCGAACTCGGTGCACGAACGGCGACGGAACCGGCTTTGTACCACGTCGGCCCGTTTGCGCTCGCACCTGCGAAAGAGCTGAGAACGTTAAAGATTCCCGCGGCCGACGACGGCCTGGAGGCGCTCCTTCGCGGGCCGGCGCTGCCCGAAATCGACCCGGCGCGCGACGAAGGCGTCTTCGTGGTTCGGAGCGGCGCAGGCGCCGTCGAAGCCGCCGCCGCAGGAAACGAGGGGGCTGCAGAAATGGACAAGGTCCTTCGCGATTGGGGCTACGCCCACGGCTCTCATTGAGCCTTTATTTCGCGAACTACGGCGCAGTCAATGGGCACTTGCGTCGATGACGGCGCTCGCCGCCTTGCCGCTGTCGCAGCAGGCGTGGGGGCGGGCGTAGTCGCGGACCGCAGAGCCGCCGGCATAGAGGGCGAGGGCGGCGACGGGGACGGCGAGCCATCGGGAACTCGCCGCCTTCGGAAGAAAACGTGCAACGATTTCGGTGAGTAAGCCGACCCCGAGGAGGGCCGGGAGCGTCGCTATCCCGAATGCGAGCAGGACGAGGGCGCCGCCGAGGGGGCCGCCAGCGCCCGTTGCTGCGAGGATGGCCCCCCAGACCACCGCGCACGGGACCGTCCCCCACAGGAGCCCCGCCGCGAAGGCGCGGAGCGGGCCGCCTGGCTGAGATCCTGTGGGTAGGATCGGTCCAACGAGCTTCCGGACCCCGCGAAAGAGCGGTGTCGAAACCCGTTCGAAGGGGGCGAGTAGATCAGTGTATCCTGCAAGCTTCGCCGCCGATGCCACGAGGGCGAGGGCGGCCAGTAGGCGCAACGCGAGGCGCAGCTTTTCGGTCGCGAAGAGGCCCTGGCCAAACGCCCCAAAGGTGCCGGCGAGGGCGCCGAAGGTGGCGTAGACGGTCAGGCGCCCGGCATTCGC
>JAAFHJ010000639.1 GCA_013298325.1 Myxococcales bacterium
ATCCCGGCTGGCGAATTGCGTCCGCTCGCCGCCCTGTTTGTCCTCGGATTTCCTGCTCTTTTTGGGATGCAGGCCGTCGCTCTCGGAGTCGTCGTCGACGGGCTGTTCGAGGCGCCCGTGTCCGAAAATACCGACGCCGCCGACGACCGCTAGGCCTTTGCGGCGAACTTCGCGCGAAGGGCCGCTTCGACGACCGGCGGCGCGTAGCGACTCACATCCCCTTGATGGGAAGCGATCTCTCGCACAAGCGACGCCGAAACAAACCCGTGTTTTACGCGAGTCGGAAGGAACACGGTGTCGACCTCCGGGAGAAGATCGGCATTTGCATGAGCAATTTGAAGCTCATACTCGAAGTCGGTCGCCGCGCGCAGCCCGCGTACGATGACGCCGGCGCCGCGTGCCTTGCAGAAATCGATCAAGAGACCGTCGAAGAAAGCGGCAGTGACGTTGGGCAGGTGGGCCGTCACTTCCCGAATGAGGGAGAGGCGTTCTTCTGCAGAAAAGAGTGGATGTTTCGTCGGGTGGACACCGACCGCAACGATCACCTCGGCGAAGAGGTTCGACGCGCGCGCGATGAGGTCGAGGTGGCCCAAGGTGACCGGATCGAAACTCCCCGCATAGACGGCGAGGTTCGCCGACGGGGGAAGCACGCGGGTCGGCGCGCCGGTCGCGCTCACTTGGCGCCTGCCTTCGCGGGCGCCGCGGGAGTGGCCGGAGTAACCGGAGTTGCAGGCTTTTTGGGGGCGTCCTTTGCCGGATTCGCGTCCTTCGCCGGGGCCGTTTTCGGCGCATCCTTCGGCGGCGTTGTCGGCGCAGCGGTCGGTGCCGGCGGCTCGTCGATCGGCGCGAGGAGCGACGCATCCCGCTCGAGCCAGGCAAAGCGCCCTTCGTCGCCGAAGGTCACCCGGAAGGGGACGAAGAGGGCAGCTCCAGCGACGCCCGCCAGGTGCATGTCGATCTTCGATTGAAAGGCGCCAAGATCGGCCCCTTGAACGGCCGGGATCTGGGGAATGTCGAAGGCGCCCAGGCGGAAAAGCGGCACGATGCCGGCGCGCTCTTTGGAGCTCAGCCCCGAGTCGGGAGTAAAGGTCGCAAAATCGACGCCAGCGCGCTTCCACGCTTCGTCTTGAAGGGCGAGCGGGTAGCGGACATTCGTGTCGACGAGGAAGGGGACCATGTCTTCGTCGGACTTCGTCAGCCCGGCCCGGAAGACCATGGCAGCGCCGCGCGCGTAGGCGAGCGGAATCTTTGTCGCTTCCGGCGGTGGAGGTGCGTCCTCCTTGCGGACGACGAACTGGGCCCCGCGGCGATCGAAAGTCGCGTGCAAATGCCGAAGCGTGTTCACGCCGATGAGCGCCTTGATCGGCGCCTTGAGCTCTTCGCTCAATGCCGTCAGGTCCATCGGAAGCGCCGGCACATCCTTGACTTCAATCTCGCCAAATCCGAGGGAGACCCAAGAGGGGGAGCTCTTCACCGAGGTGTCGAGCATCAATTCGGGAACCCCAGTGACCACAATCGCAAGAACTTCCTGATCGTCCACCACGCAGGGGACGACCAAGAGGGGCCCGGCGCTCGGCATCACGATCGGAGCGACGAGCGCAGAACCGCTCATCGCAAATGGGTGACGACCCCGACCGTCGCGCGCGAGAGCGACGACCTGTTTCGCCCAAGGGTCCTTGACTTCAGGGTTTTTTAGCTCGAGCTCCAGCGTTCGCGCGGTGTTCTCGACGTCCCCCGCGTACCAGTAGCCGCGCCCGCGCAGGCCGAGCGCTTCGCCGTCGGTGAGGTCGCGCGTGAGGCGCTCGACGGTGGCGAAGTCGAGGCGGGCGAGTGCGATCTTCGCGCCGAGCACCTTCGCGTCGTGGTCGTTGGCCTTCTCCTTCAGTGCCTCGCGGATCGCCGTCTCTGCATCTTCGAGGTCGGCGTTTGCGTAGCTTGCGGCGGCGCGGGACTGCCATTTGCTGGCCGCCGCGTTCACCGGCGATTGCGGCTCCGACGGGCAGCCAGCGAGCGTCGCGACGAGGGCGGCGGCGGCGAAGGGGCGGAGGGGGCGAGAACGGAGGGGGGCCCGTAACATGGCCCCCGCCTCTAGCACCGCCGTGCGCCCCTTGTCGCCGCTCCCTCGACGCCCGGTACCGATCAACGTTCTTCGGGCACCGACGGTTTGGCCTCGTCCCCACGTGGCTCCGCCGCGAGCCCCGCCTTCAAGAATTGGGCAACGCGCGTCCAGACGCGCACCGTCTCCTCAGGATCCACAAGGAGATGGGTCGCCCCGGCAATCGGATAGAACTCGACGGGGAGCCCTCTTTGTTCCATCGCCTGCGCGAGCTTCAGGCTCTGGGAGAAATAGACATTGTCATCGGCAGTTCCATGAATGAGCAACAGTGGCGAGCTCGACGTTGCCTCGGCGGCACGTACGAGCAAATTGCTCCTCTTATAGCTTTCATCGGCGCCGCCCGTGCCCGGCACCCCGAGGTAGCGCTCCGTGTAGGCGGTATCGTAGTCGCGCCAATCGGCGGGCGGTGCGCCAGCCACCGCGACCCGGTAGAAGCCGGGCTGGGCGACGGCAGCGAGCGCCGAGAAGTAACCGCCAAAGGACCAGCCAAATACGCCGATTCGCGAAAAGTCGGCCTGCGCAAGCGCCGGATCTTTCTGAAGTTGTAGGGCTCGGAGCGTCGCCATATGGCCGTCGATCGGGGTCGTTCCGAAGGCCCCGCCCATCTTTCGCTCAAAGTCGCGGCCGCGCCCGGGCGTCCCCTCGCTGTCGATGGCGATGACGTAGGCGCCAACCGCATCGGCGATCCATTGGGAGCGCGCGTAGCTCAATACATTCGGCGATACAATTGTGACTCCTGGCCCGCCGTAGGCGGCATCAATGACCGGAAGCTTCGCCCCTTTCGGAATCGGGTAGCTCGGCCCGATCACAGAAAC
>JAAFHJ010000628.1:0-1941 GCA_013298325.1 Myxococcales bacterium
TCCCCAAACTGGACGCTCACACGCCCGTAGCTCCCAAAAACGACGTTCGCGCTCTTCACGAGCCCGGTCGCAGACTCTTTCCGCTTTTCCCCGCCACGAAGTTCACGAACAATCGCCCCTTCTTCCGGAAGCCGTTCGTAGCCGAGCGAAATCGGGCAGAAATAGACCTTCCGTCCGCCGGTCGCCGTCGCCTCTTCGATGCCAAGCGCCGCATCGACGACCATTGAGAGGAGCCCGAGCTTCGGCGTGAGGAGTTTCCCGGTCCGCGAGCGCCCCCCTTCGAGGAAAAACTCCAAGGAATGCCCTTCTTTCAAAAGGCGACGCATGTACGCATCGACGACGGCACCATAGAGCCGATCGCTGCCAAACTTGCGGCGAATGAAGAAGGCGCCGCCGGTCCGCAAGATCGCCCCAAGCGGGAAGAAATCGAGGTTGTCCCCGGCAGCAATGACCGGTGCCGGCATCTTCGCGGTGAGAAGAATGCGCGTAATGAGAATGTAGTCGATATGGCTTTTGTGTGACGGAAGGAGGACCAACGTTCCGTCTTTGGAGAGCTCGCGGAGGCGCTCGAGGCCCGCCTCATCGACCTCAAAGCCATCGTACATGCGCGCGATGGTCGCCTCGAAGGCCTGCTCCATCACCGCGATGGCGTTCGCGTCCTGACGCGCTTCGAGGCGCTGGAGCATTCGCCCGGCGCGCGCGAGGAGCACGCTCCGCTGATCGGCGGCGGGCCCGGCCAATTCATCAATTAATTCCTGAAGTTTTGGGCTACGAAGCACCTCCTCGCGGACCCGTTCCGGCGACTTCTGCATCGGGCCGGTGATCGCGCGCCGCTCCCGCTCCAAGCGTCGCAGAAGGGCATAGGAAATCCGTCGCGCGGCGCTCTCGTCGGCCGCCTCCCGTTCTTCAAGGTCGGTAGGGACGTCGCCGTCGCGGGCAAGAAGTTCGTCCTCGCCCGCTCGCGCGGATCGAGGAACAAATTCCCGGAGATCGAGCGGCTCACCGGCCCGGATCACGACATCTTGGTGGTGGGCGGCAAACGTCGTGATCGCGCGGACGGCGCCGGGGAAATCCCGCGGCCCAAAAATGGCATCGACGATCCCGGGATCGCGCGCTTCCGGCCGCGGCGACCAGACGACGACCTGCGGAACAAGGAACACCGGTCGACCGGAAGTTCGTTGAAATTCAAGGAGTCGTCGCAACGGCTCTCGACCAGCGCGCTTCCGCGGCCCCCGCGCCGACGGTCCGTCGCGGAGCTGCTCGAAGGCGGTCGCCGGGCGCTCCAGGAAAAGGATCCCCGAGGAGCGCTCTTCGCCGGCCGCCGAGAGCCAGCGGTCGAGGGCCTCCGGGGAGCTTCGATCGCCGAACATCCCGATATCGTTCGCGTACCCAATCGGCGGGAGCCCGAAGGTCTTCGTCCAGTGGTCGAGGGCAACGTAGTCGACCGCCGAAGCTCCCCGGCAGACGAACACGACGAGCCCGCGCTCGGCGAGCCCATGAATCGTCGATCCCCACGCGCTCGCCGGTCGCCCCCGCTGCAGGAGCGGACGCAACGCAGTGCCGAGCATCCGGAGCACGCGGGTATCGATCGAGGCGGCCAGAGGCAGCGCCGCAAGCAACGAGGGGGCCTTCGTCAATGGCGCGGGGGGAGCAGGGGCCGACATCGGCTCGTCCTTACTCGCTCCCGTCGTCAGCAGGCGACCCCTTCCGCACATCGGAAGGTCACCGGAACCGCCAAGTCCTTCTGTTCCATCTGGCAATTTGCGTCCGAACAAACGCTAAACTTGAACGAACCGGCGACCGTCTTCGTCCCCTTCCCGCTCCCTTTCACGCGCACATTCAAGACGCCAACCGTCTCCCCTTTTTCGACAAAATCGCCAGAGGCGCGCCCGAACGTCTTGGCGCCATCCTTGCCGAGGTAGGTGACTCCATCGACATCAG
>JAAFHJ010000628.1:1951-2994 GCA_013298325.1 Myxococcales bacterium
TATGAAAGCCGCCGCTCGCTTTCACCGTGAGCGTGATCGGGCACTCTTCGTTGACCTTGCAGACCCCCGCCGTCGCATCGACGACGAAGTGCTCGCCCGCGACCGACGCCGCCGCCGGCTGAGCAGCCGTCCCCTCCTGAGGACTCGCTTGTTTCGCCGGCGCCGCCGGGGCATCTTTGGCCGCCTCCGGCGTGGCGTCGGGGCGGGAGCAGGCAAAGGCGGTCATGGCGAGCACGAGAGCGGCGGAGAGTGCGGAACGCATGGGCGGGAGGATTGCCGTCTCCGTCGCCGCTGGCAAGGGGGCTCGCGCAATTCTCGGGGCGATCGTAGCGGTCGTTTTTGGTGCAGGCTGCATCCATGCCCCCAACCCGAACGGCCCGCCGGTGCACGGTTCCGTCGGATTCCCCCAGGAGGGGGTGCTCGTCGGCGGCGAGCCGCTTGCGAAAGAAGGGCGCGGCTACGCGATGCTGCGCGACAACGGAATTCGCTACGGAATCCCTAGGTTTACCGCACTACTCACGCGAACTTTCGCGACCGTCGCCGACGCACGTCCCGGCGGGCGCTTCCGCGTCGGTGACCTTTCGGCCCCCCACGGCGGGCGCCTCCTCCCGCGCCATGCGAGCCACCGCACCGGGCGCGATGTCGATATCCTCTTTCCGCTCACGACGATGGACGGAAGCCCCATTGATTCGCCCGGTTTTCTCCCGATTCGCGCCGACGGAACGACGGAAGACAAAGCCGCGAAGCGAACGCTCCGTTTCGACACTTCCCGGGCCTGGGCGCTCGTAAATACGCTCCTGCACGACGACGATGGAGCCGTCCAGTGGATCTTCTGCGCGAAGCCGGTTCGCGCACGGCTCCTCGCCTACGCGACCGCCGCCGGCGCCGATTCGGAAACACTCCGTCGCGCCGCACGCGCCCTCCACGAGCCGAGCGGAGCCCCCCACGACGACCATTTTCATGTGCGCATTGCCTGCAACCGCAACGACGTCGCCAACGGCTGTATCCCGTATGGCCCCCCCCCGAAGCTGGCACCTCGCCAT
>JAAFHJ010000063.1:0-3795 GCA_013298325.1 Myxococcales bacterium
GTGGGTCCCCGTCGCCGCCGCCGCCGCGACCTGGTTCTGCTACCCGCTCGTGTTCTGGACGCTGCGCGGCATGGAAGTCGGCGCCGTCTCGCTTTGCATTACCGGTCTCCTCGCCTTCGCCCTCGAAATCGAAGATGACCATTCTTGGGGGAAAGTCGCGGGGATGGCCGCGCTCGGCGGCGCTTCTGCGCTCCTCCGATCGGACTCGGTTACCTCCGTCGCGATGCTTGGGCTGTACGCCGCCGCCGTCTCGCCGAAGGGGCGTCGCTTCGTGACGCTCGCGATGGTCGGCGGCTTTTCCGTGGCGATGCTCGGCGGTCAAATCGCCTATCGCCACAATTACTACCACGAAAAGGTGCCCAATACCGCCCACCTAAAACTTGGCGGAATCAGCACACCTACTCGCGTCAAACGCGGTTTGTTCGTGATGCTTCAGGTCTTCGGGTACCACCTCGGAGTCCCATTTGCGACGCTCCTCACGGGGCTCCTTTCGGGGCTCGTCTCGAAGGACTACAAAGACAAGACCAATCGGCGTTTGCTGCTCCTCATCGCGATGCTTGGGCTCCAGTTTGCCTACGCGATCTACGTCGGCGGTGACGCTTGGGAGTGGATGCTGTACGCGAACCGCTACACCAGCGCCGCGATGCCAGCGCTCATCCTCCTGGTTACCGTCTTTGTCAGCCGCTTCCTTGGCGTCTGGGAGGAAGAGGCGGCCCGGAAGGCGACCGTCCGACGTTTCGCCACATCGCTCGTCGGCATCGGCCTCCTGCTGCTGGCGCTCATGGTTCTTGCGAAGGTCCGCCCCGAAGAGGGCATCGCACGTACGATCGTTTTCTCCAAGAAGGTCGCGGGTTTTGGCGGGTTGTTCTTCCTCGTCGGCCTCCTGATGTTCCTCATCACGCCGAACTTGGAGCTGCTCGTCGAGGACGGGAAAATCGGCCTCGGAAAGATGCGCGATCAGGTGCCGCTCGGCGTTGTCACCCTGATCCTCGTCGTCCTTTGGGCACCCGGGCAGTTGGAGCCGCTCGCCACGTGGGCCAAGGGGAACGCCGCCCAGTTTCACGACGAAGAGCGCTATGCGCGCCTCGGTATCCTGTTGAATCGCAAGACGCCGAAAGACTTCCGCATTGCCGTGATGGCCGCCGGCGCAACTCCCTACTTCGCCGACCGACCGACGGAAGACATGCTCGGAAAGAACGATGCCGTGATCGCCAAACAGTCGCCGAAAGGGGTCTTCTCCCCCGGCCATGACAAATGGGATTACGACCACTCGCTTCGCGAAAAACAGTCGAAACTCATCGTCGAGCTTGCCGATCGAACCGACAAGGACATGGCAAACATCCGGGCATGGGGCTTCAGCAAGCTTGGGAAGCCCGAAGACGAGGACGCCATGTGGATCCATGAGAGCGCCCTCCAGTACGCACCTGTCTTCGATAGCGAATGGGACACCCGCGACGGGCTTGATGCCGTCCTCGGAAAGTGACGATGGCAACCGACGCAAAGCACGGCGCGCACGCCCCCAAAACGACAAACATTGCAGCCCTTGATGGCCTGCGAGGCCTGGCGGTCATCGCGGTTCTGATCGACCACTTCAGCTGGTCGTTCACGCCGAAGCTGCCGCTCTTGAAGGACTACCTCGCCGCCGGCTGGATCGGCGTCGACCTCTTCTTCTGCCTCTCCGGCTACCTGATCACGCGCGGCCTCGTGAAGGACACCGGCCGCACGCTCGGCGAGCGTTTGAAGCTCTTCTGGATGCGCCGCGCCCTGCGGATCTTCCCGCTTTATTATATCGTTGTGATCGTCGGGACGCTTGTCTGTCTCGCGGTCGGCGCTCGCCAGCACATTCCTGGCCTCTCCTATTGGCTCTACTTCCAGAACTATCATCTCGCCTTCGACCCAGATGTGCTCCGTTGGACGGCCCACTTCTGGTCGCTCGCGATCGAAGAGCAGTTCTATTTCGTTTGGCCGCTCGTGGTATTGCTCTCGCCAAAGAAAGCGCGCCCGTGGGTTGCCGGCGCTCTCTTTGCGTTCTGTGTGGCGAGCCGCACCTTCTTCGCATTGAAGCCCCAGCTGCTGCTCGCGCACATCCCCGCGGTCGAAGGCTTCGGACCGTGGGATACGGCAGCGCGCTTCCTCTACCGGTCGACGCCGACCCACATGGACGGCCTCCTCCTCGGAGCGCTCCTCTCGATGCTCGAGACGATGAAGGGGAGCGCGGCACTCACGCTGTGGAAGCGCTGGCGGGGCGTAATTTTTGCCGTTTCGACGGCGGCCCTCATCGGCCTCATGGCCGTCACCAAAGGCTTCCTCGCCGAGGATCGACGCGTGGTCATCGTCGGCTACCCACTCCTCGCGGTCGTCTTCGCCTCCTCAGTAAGTCTCGCCGTCGACCGGGAATTCATTCCTGCGATTCAGCGAATCTTCACAAGCCGACCGCTCGTTGCCTGCGGAAAGGTCTCCTACGGGATGTACATTTTTCATTGGCCCGCCGTCGCGCTCCTTGCTCCAAAGCTCGACGCTTTTATGGCCGTTCAAGACAAGGTGACTGGCGCTGCGGTTGGCGCAGCCGTCATCGTCGTCGGGACGGTTCTTTCCTACGTCGTTGCAGAGCTCTCCTTCAAATATGTAGAGAGTTGGTTCTTGACGCTGAAGGAGCGGTTCCACGATTGAAGCGTCGGGAAACTTTTTTGGTGAGAGTGAACAGGCAATGACAAAAACCGACCTCGAAGCGAGCAAATCCGTGGCGGAAGAGCCCGAGCACGCGGATACCTTGCCGGCGCTTGCGCGCAGGAAAGGGCAAAACCTGATTTGCCAAATCCTGTTGCGCCATGGTGATGTCACCTCGGCAAACGTTCGCAAGGCGCTGAAAGCCCAGGAAGAGAAGGGGGGCCAAATCGGCCGAATCCTTGTCGCCATGGGGGCCTGCTCGGAGCGCGCCATTTCGCGAGCCCTCCTTGAGCAGGTCCGTCTTCGCGACGACATGGATCAGGCGAATCTGTCCCAGCTGGCTCGGGACAATCCCGCCATCGCCGGGCTCGAGGTCTCGTGCAGCCCCGTCCGGACGACGCTCACCCTCCTCCTTTCGGATGTCTTCTCGCTCCTTGCTTCGTTTATCATCGCGTTTTCTTTTTCGAATTTGCGTGCTGCCTACACCAACTCGCTGATCCTCCTCATCGGCGCGACGACGCTTTCGATGCTCGCCTTCGTCGGCGCAGGCCTCTACGCCGCGATGGCGCACAGTCCGCCCGACGAATTGCGGATCACAAGCGGGGCCGTCACTTCGGCGCTCATCGGCATCGCGACCGTAGGTCTCTTGGCCGACAAGGTGGAGCGGCTTTGGACGATTGCCGCGCTGCTGATTTGGTGGCTCTCCGCGCTTTTCATTGTGCCAATCGTTCGTGCGATTGTTCGCGGAAAGGCGAGCCGTACGCGCTGGTGGGGGCATCCCGTCGTCGTGCTTGGCGCCGCCAAGACGGGGCGCTTGGTCGTCCGTACCTTACGCGCCCAGCCTGAGCGCGGCCTCGTGCCGGTGCTCCTCCTCGACGACGACCAGAGCAAGCACGGAACGCTCCGCGCAAGCCTCCATGACGAGCAGCTCGAAGTTCGCTCCGTCGCCATGGAAGCCTCCGATCTCGTTCGAGGTTCGACCATCGCCATGGCCTCCGATTTTTTCGGAACCGACGACGACGACCTCCCGCCCCCGTCCCTCTACTCCTCGCGACCGTCCAGCGACCGAGACAGCGACGCCCCTCGGCCGAGCGTCTTTATGAAGGCGCCCGGAATGTTTGCGGAGGT
>JAAFHJ010000063.1:3805-14525 GCA_013298325.1 Myxococcales bacterium
GCGGCGACGCTCGCGAAGCGCCTGAAAATTGATTACGTAATCCTCGCGATGCCCGGACTCGCAAGCGACAAACTCCTCCGAATCACGGAAAGAGTCGGCGGCGCGTTCAGTCACCTCCTTGTCATTCCGGACTTGTTCGGTCTTGGAAGTATCGGCGTTCCTGCGAAAGACGTCGGCGGTATCCTCGGTATTGAAGTTCGCCAACAGCTCCTTCTTCCGGGGCCACGTTTCGCGAAGCGCGCCATGGACGTCGCACTCACGTCGCTAGGCGGGATCTGCATCCTTCCGATCCTGATCCTGCTTACGCTCGCCATCGTCATCGACTCTCGAGGAGGTGCCTTTTATAAGCAAAAGCGCCTTGGTCGCGACGGGAAGCAGTTCTTCGCCCACAAGTTCCGATCGATGCACGGCGACGGGGAAGCTCGTTTGAAGGCGATCCTCGAAGCAGATCCGAAACTCCGCGAAGAGTATGAGGTTTACCACAAACTTCGGAACGACCCGCGCGTCACCCGCGTCGGCCGCATCATCCGAAAGTACTCCCTCGACGAGCTCCCGCAGCTCTGGAACGTCATCGTCGGCGACATGTCTCTCGTCGGTCCGCGCCCCTATTTGGAGCGTGAAATCAAGGATATGGAAGGGCAAGAAGGCTTCATCCTTCGCGCCTGGCCCGGGATGACTGGCCTCTGGCAGGTCTCCGATCGAAACGCCATTGGCTTCTCGGGCCGCGTCCGCATGGACGTCCACTACGTCCGCAACTGGTCCCCCTGGATCGACATCTACATTCTCGCACGTACCTTCGGGGTCGTCATCAAAGGCACCGGGATGTAACGAACAATGCCCTCCTGAATCCAGGAGGGCATTGTTCTTTTCGTGGGTCGAACCCTCGCTCAATCGCTTTTTCGAGCAGTCACCGTCGGCTCAGGTGACTGCACGATCGAGCGGGGGGCGACGCTCGCTGCCAGCGTTACATTCGCCATAATCTTGGAACCCTCGCCGACGCGGATGGGGCCGAAGAGGGTTGCGTTTGCACCGACGTGAACGTTCTTCTCCAGGAACGGCGCACCGCTCTCCTTCGCGCCATTCGCCGTCGCAGGACCGAGACCGAGTCCAAGGGTCACGTGTTGAAAGAGAATGCATCCAGCAGACACGTAGGCCTTCGGCGATAGGGCGAGCCCAAAGCCATGAACGAGGACCACCCCCGGCTCTAACGTCGCTTCCCAGTGGATGTCGCTTCCATAGAGGTGACGAACGAGCCGCGATACAAATTTGGCGCCGAGACTATTTCCGCCAAGATGGAGTGCGCGCATCACGCGGTAGGCGACCATGATCTGGAAGCCGATATTGTTGACCGCATCGGCGAAAATCTTCCGCTCACTGCTCGCGCCGTGGCTCCCGCCGCCGTACTTGCTCTGGCTCGCAACCAAAGCGGCATGATCGGCGCGAATAGCCTCGAGTAGGGTCGCTCGCCCTTCGCCACTATCGATCTTTTTGAGTCCCTTGCGGAAAGCTCGGTATTCCCGAAGGACGTCCCCGAGCGACCCGGTCTCTTCGCGCACTCCGCGGAAATATTGAATGCCGTAAACGAGGGTAGTCCCGGCAACCGCGATGCGCTTAAGCCCAATTTTATCGAGAGCTTCTGCTGCCTTTACTCCCGTCTTGGCGAGAGGAGCTGCGAGGCCAGGGGCGAGGACCGTGAGTGCGAGGACCGGTCGTGAGAGCGGGTTGACGCCGGTCAGATGCTTCCAGGGATTCGCGTGAGGGACGTCGGGGTGTTTACGAGCGACCTTCGTCCAGTACACGCCATCCATCACGCTTCGTGCGAGCCACTTGTCGAGCGACGCGTGATCCGAAGCGTGAATCGAGTAGCCCTCATTGGTGCAAAGAAATTCTGCGCCGGCTTTTTCGAGGCGGACGCCGAGTTCTGCGTCTTCAATGCGCCGGAAGTCGGCATCGAAGCCACCGACCTGAAGGAAGAGCTCCTTCGGCATCGATACGTTCCCTGTGTAGAGCCAATCGCCGCGGAGCTTGGTCTTCCCGCTCGTCCACTCGTCGGCAAACCGTTCGAGCATGTGCGCGAAAAATCTCTCAAAAAGGGGCATTTCCGCGATGTTCGCGTCGGCTCTCAGCCGCCCCATCACCACGCGATCGGCGCGGTCGCCGTGCACGGCGAGGTGGGCCGCGAGGTACTCGGGGTGGAGAACCATGTCGTCGTCGAGGAAACAGAGGATGCGTCCGCGCGCCTCTCGGGCACCGCGCTGCCGTGCCGCCGCAACTCCTCCGTTTGCTTGACGAATCACGCGCACGTTTACGCGGTCTTCGAAGGGTTTTGCGAAAGGGGCTGCCGGATCCTTCGAGCCGTCATCGACAACAACGACCTCGAAGCGGCCCCGCTCGACGCTTTGCGCGGCGAGCTCGTCCAGCATACGAGCGAGGCTTTCACCACGATTGAACGTCGCAATGATCACTGACGCTTCGAAGTCACTCATGGTTGCCCGCCTTCCCACCACCGACGCTTCCGCGCTCGTTTTGTGCCGCGTACGGCGAGCCAGCATCCTTGATCGACTTGACGACACGCCCCGGGATTCCGGTGACGACGGAGTCGGGCGGAATGTCGCGCGTCACAACCGAGTTCGCACCAATGATGGATCGCGCGCCGATTCGAATGGGGCCAAGAATTCGAGCGCCTGCACCGATCGTGACGTCATCTTCAATGACCGGGTATCCATTGTCTTTCGCGGTTCCGACGGTGTTGTTTCCCATGAACCGGACGCGCTTCCCGATTTTTGCGTCGCCGCCGATGACGATACCGATCGGATGTACGAAAAATACGCCGTCTCCGATCTCGACTTCATTCCCAATCTCACAGCCGTAAACGACGGTCATCGTTCGTCGGAGTGCATGGTTCATTCCAGGAATCCGGAATTTTCGTGCGGAGTCACGAAGGCGCATCAATGTGAGAAGCTGGTACGAGTCGTTCGTGACCACCTGGGTCGCGATCGTCTTCGCAGGAACGTTCTCCTTCTGAAGTAGCGCCTGGGAGAGCCCCACGGCGTCGTCGTACATGCGGCGGAAGAGGCCTCGGCGGGGGCGCGGGTCGGACATGGGTGCCACGATCGCCAGTTTCGCGGGTGCTGACAACAGCTTCAATCACCTGGTCCTTCTTGCACCGTCACCGAACGCTTCGGGTATAGTGGCGCGTCCCTTCGGGGGGTGCCTTTGGCATCACCCCGGTCGTCACGGCCGTCCCCGCCTTTCGCGGCGACCGGCTCATCGTCCCCCCCGGAAATTTTCGCTGCCGATGTTCCCGATCGTTCTCCAGGCCGACGTCGCCGCCACGCTCGCTGTCGAAGATCGCACCGAAGTACGTGCACGATACATTCGTGCCGTCGGCAATTCCCAGAACCTCAACGAGGGGGTGGCCGATGTCGAGACCGACCCGCTCCTCCGCTTTCAAGCCAAGACGGCGCGCACCGCATTTACGATGCAGTATGCACCGAGATTGATCTTTACGAACCTCTTTGGGGACGGAAAAGGTTTTGAAATTCTTGGAAAAGGCGTCGTCCCAGGGGATACGCGAAAGTTCGACCACGTCCAGCAGCTGACGCTGGCCGCCGAGTACCAGTTCGATTCGCGTACCCGCATCGCCGCCCTTGCGAACGGCAGTTACGGCCAGGCCAGCACCGCGTCGCTCCTCGTCCAGCCGCGTTGGCTCAACGACGGCGCGCCTCCTGCTCCACGCCCGCTTCCGATCGTTCCGAAGCTTCGGCTGGAGGTCGTTTCCGCCTACGGCTATGTCGGTGCAGCCCATTTTCTCAGTCGCAAGTGGCTGTTCATGCCCTCCGCGAATCTCGTTGTCTACGGCGGCCCGACGCTCGCCGCCCGCGAGTTCCTTCCATTCCTCGTCAATCCGTGGATCGACCTTGCGTTCAAGGGGACGCCGACGAAAAGCGACGAAGTCGAGCTCGGCATTCAACCACAGTTTTCGAAATCCCAGACCTCGGCAGGTACCGCCGGTGGAAACCTGACTTCGATCGTATTTCCAACCATTTACCAGGTCAACACGACCGCGCGCTACCGGCACCGTTTTGACAAGCACAGCCGCGTTGAAATCGCAGGCGGTGCTTCGGTGCTTGGGCAAAATCTTACGGCCGCGGACGCCGCTGGCACCGATCGCCGGACCGGTTTAAACCTCAGCCTACTTCCGTTTGGGGAAGCGCTCGCCGGCACCGGATGGGCCTTTTCGGAGACGCGGAAGGGGGAACTCGTATTCGTCACGCGCGTCGCCCCGTGGCTGAACACCTTCGTCGGTGAGGCGTATGCGCGCTCGGAGTCGATCCTCGGCCTCCGCGTTTCTGAAGGGCGCAATGCCATTCGCGCCACCGGCGCAGTGCTGGTCGCGCTTGCGCCGAAAGAGAAGCTGAAGGACGAGTTTAATCTCCCCGCCTATCGTCGCTCGTTTTTTCAGGTTGCTGGAGAATTTGCCTTTGAGCGGAAGCTCAATCGCGAATTGACTGCTGACGTCGGCGCCCGTCTTTCTCTTCAGGAAGCCGCAACGACGAACCCATTCTCCCCGTCTCGCATTCTTCAGCCGGGTGCGTTCATCGGCCTCGCTTGGGTGCCTACACCCGCGAAATTGTAAGGATTCCATGGCACGGTTCGGGGACGATCACTGGTTCAAAGAATCGGTCGCCTGGGTGGTCGGCGTGTTCACGCTCGCCCTCGTGGCGCAATGGCTCGGTGGCGCCCAGGTCGCGCTCCTCGTCATCGTTCTGCCGATCGCTTACCATTACCTGTTCCGCGCGCCGGTGCATGAGTCGGTGAAGGTACTGTTTTTGTTGGCGCTCTTTGTGGAGCCGCCCGACCTTTTCCCTGGCGCTGGCTACTGGGATTCGCCTCTCGATACGGCGAACCGGATGCTCTACGGCTTCCTTCAGAAGACCTGGGGCATTCCCGGCGCGAGCTTCCCGTTCCTCTTCGTGATCGTCGGCATTCTCACCTACCGGGCACGCAAGGTCGACCCGCCGGAGAACGCAACGCCGTCAGTCCGCGTGGCGCGAACGTGGCTAACGCGCGTACTTTATACCTTTTTCGCGCTTGAAGCCTGGGGGATAGCTCGCCAGGGCGCCATCCAGCCCTCCTACTTTCAGTCGCTCCAGCTCGTCTTCCGTATTTTCTTCACGCGACTCCTGCTGCGCGCGCTCCGAAAAGAAGATGTGCCGGCGCTTGGTACGATTCTCGTTGTTGTCGCGATCTTTCGAGGTTTTATCGCCGCATGGGTCTACCTTCTCGTTTGTAGGCCGATGGGCATCGTCCCCGAATACGCGACTCACCACGCCGACTCGATCCTCTTCGCCGGCGCGTTCCTGGTGCTTGTCGCCGCCTACTTGGAAGACCGTTCGAAGTCGTCGCTGGTGCGCCTCGGCCTTTGGGGCACATGGCTGATGGCGGCGATGGTCTTCAACAACCGCCGTCTTGCCTTCGTTTGTGTCGGTCTCGGCGCCATCGGCATGTACGCGGCGCTCCCGCCCAGCAAGCTCCGCCGCAAGGTCAACAAGTTCCTTTGGGTCCTCGGGCCGACGCTCGCCGCCTACGTATTGATCGGCGGCGAAAAGGGGGACAACCCGCTCTTTGCACCGGCGCGGTTGTTCTATTCAGCGCTCAATCAGAAAGACGCCTCCTCGGACTCGCGAGATATCGAGAACAACAATCTCCTCGCGACGCTCAACGAGAATCCTGTGCTCGGTTCTGGCTTCGGCCACGAGTACAAGGAAGTCTACAAAGTCTACGAAATCGCGGAGTTCTTCCCGCTCTACAAGTACATCCCTCACAACAGCGTGCTCTGGTTGTGGACGGTCGGCGGTCTCTTAGGGTTCTTCCTGATGTGGTCCCTCTACCCGCTCGCCGCCTACCTTGCGGCGCGCGCCTACCGGATGTCTTACGTCAAAGAAGACCGCATTGCCTCGCTCGCGGCTTTCGGCGTCGTCGGCGTCATCATCGCGATGGATTGGGGCGACGTCGGCACGAATGCGTGGATGGGCCACATCGTGTACGCCGCAGTTCTTGTCGCCGCAGCAAAGATTTCCGGAGCTGGCGAACTTGACGGACTTGTTCCCGTCAAACGGGAGTGACCTGCCCTAACAATCGTTCATCGGCTCAAAAGAAGAACGCGCGCTCCGATTCCCCGGAGCGCGCGTTCTTTCATTTGACGCGTCGAGCCTATTTCGCTTTCAGTTCGGGAACGACGAAGACCAACAGGAATCCATAGAGCAGGCAGAAGGCGAAGAAGAAGCCCAGCGCCTCCCGCAAACCTACGCGTGCGCTTCGACGACCGGCGGTCCCCAGGGGGATAAACAGCGTCGCGAAGAGCAGCGAAAAGAGGATGACCTTTTCCATTGAGCTTCAGCCCCTCACCACGGCTTCGCCAGGTATTCCTGCAACTGTTTTCCCCACGCTTCCCCCTCGGTCGTCGGCACGTAGGGCTTCCCCACCGAGCAGCCCTGCTTCGTGTTATCGACGAGGAGGTTAGGCGGGCAGCGATAGTGAAACGTCCAAGCAATATGGGGTACTTCGAGGCGTTGCGCCTCTTTCCACAATGTTTGCACGTCGCCCATCGACATCGTGCTGATCGTCCGTTGCTGAATCGGCCCGTACTCGGAAATGATCATCGGAATATAGGCGGCCGCCTCGACGAACTCTTTGCCGAAGCGCTCCGGCGGATCATACACGTGAACTTCGTAGGCGATGTTGACGCCATTCCCGGCAGTGATCGGGTGGGTCAGGTAATAGTCGGGACGGCGCGCCCAATTTCGCGTCCCCTGAACCGCGACCAGATGGGGCGGGAGCGCCGGATCCTCGACCTCACGAATCGCGGCGACCGAATCGTTCATCGCCTTCCAGACGGCGCCGTCCAGCGCTCCATCGTTGTTCGACTCCGGTTCGTTGACGACGCCAAAAATCACATGCGGGTATTTTGCGAGCGCCTTCGCGAGCTTGCGCCAGGTCTTCGCCGTGTCGGCCGTCGGCGCGCCCCCCATCGCCATGCCGCTCTTCACAAAGCTCGGGTCGTGCCAGAGGGAGACCTCCAGATACACGCCAGGCTTCTTCCCGATGTGCTCGACGATGGCGACGATGTCCTTCAAGTAGGCGTCGTCATTGAGGACAGAGTCCCAGTTCAACCGGCCGTCGGCAGACGGATAGCTCTCGAGGAGCAGGCGCAAGAAGTTCGAATGCCAGCGGTCGACGAGTTCGTCGGCCTGGCGCATCACCTCCTCGGGATGCGCCTTCTCGAAGGTGCACGCGTCGCAGGAGCGGGTGTCGTGGAGGTTTACGCCGCGTCCGTGGAAGGGCTTCCCGTCCGACGTGAGAATCTTATTTTTCTCGACGCGCAGCCACCCATCCGCCTTCGGACCGACCTTATCGTTGGCGACCGGCGGTGCATCCACCTTCGTAATCCCCGCGATTTCAGCCAATTTTTGGCAACCACTTGCCAGACTCGCAAAAGCGATCCCAGCGGCAACGAGGGTAGGGCGGGCGGCGAAAAACGGACGGGCGCGCATGGCGCCGCGAATCCTCGCACGACGGCGGGGAAAACGGGGCGCGAAACCGCCGCCCGCCGCGACCTTCCTCGCGATCCTGCCGTCGCCGAAAGGCAAATTTCCGGGGAGGTTCCCAATCGTGAACAGTTCGTTCAAAAGGTTCTTCGTTCCCCGGAACGATTTCACGTATTGTGCCGTCGACGCTCCCCGCGTCAGCTTCGCAGTCGGCAGTTGCCGGAGGCGTGGTTTTAGAGTTCGAGCCTCAAACGTTTCGGCGATCGTTCGTCTTGGTGCCCTGGAAATTTCCTAGCCCAACCGCGCGGAGCCTTTCGTGATCGGCTCTTCTTGCGCGACTCCCACGAGAAGCGCGTGAACGTCGCGCACGATTCGGAGACAGCTGTCTGTGAACAAGAAACCCGAACCGCTTCGCCTCGACCCGGGGGCCGCCGCTGCGGGCCCCGCTTCGATGCAGGGCTCAATGCCTGGAGCCGCCCCCGTCGCGGCCCCCGCAGGGCCCGACCTTGCGCTTCAATTGGCTCTCAATCCCACCCTCCAGCGCATCTGGGTTCGTTCCCAGCAGCAAGCCTGGACGACGCTGTCGATCATCGGTTCAAGCCAACGGCTCCCCGAAGGAACGATGACGGTTGCTCGCGGACTAGCGAGAATCGCAGCGGAATCCGGCGGTGGCCTCGGTCTGATCGACGGCCGCAGCCTCGAGCTGAAGCACCTCACGCAAGTGCAGGCGCGACTCCGCTCGACGGTTTCGCGGCAAACGGTCGTCGTGCTCCCGGTGCCGAAAGAGAACCCGGTCACGGTCTCCGTGGCCCAGGCGACCGACGCCGCACTCCTCGTGATTTTCCTCGGAGAAACGAGTCGCGCCGTCGCCAAGCAGACCATCGAGCAGATCGGCCGCGACCGGTTCCTCGGTACCGTGATCATCAAGAGATGAGCGTCTTTGGCGGCGATTCCATCGCGGTCGGCAAGCTGCGCGTCGACGTCCTCACGCTCCGGGACGCCCTCGCGGTGGTCGCGCGCCTGGTCGACGAAAAGGTCGGCGGGTCCGTCTTCACGCCCAACGTCGATCACGTGATGTTGTGCGAGGAAGACGCCCGCTTTCGCGAGGCCTACGCACGCGCGACCCTGTCGCTCGCCGACGGCTTCCCGATCGTCGCGGTTTCGAAGTTCTTGGAGCATCGGCTCCCCGAGAAGATCTCCGGATCGGACTTCGTCGGTCCGCTCCTCGCCCAGTGTGCTGACCGTGGACACACTGTCTACTTTTTTGGGGGAAATCCAGGCGTTGCCGAGAAGGCCGCCGCGAAGCTCCTCGAAAAGCACCCGACGCTTAAGATTGTTGGAATGTCGGCCCCGATGGTGTCTCCGACGATGTCCGACAGCGAGGTGGACGCCGTCCTCGCGCCCATTGAGGCTCTCCGCCCAGACGTGATTCTCGTCTGTCTCGGCGCGCCGAAGCAGGAGCTCTTCATCGACCGGGTCGCGGAGCGCCTTCGCCCTGCGGTCCTCTTGGGCCTCGGCGCGAGCCTCGATTTCATCGCCGGCACCACCAAGCGTGCACCGGCATGGATGAGCGAAAACGGCCTCGAATGGCTTTACCGGCTCTCTCAGGATCGTGGCAGACTATGGCGCCGCTACCTCCTCCGTGATGCCCGCTTCCCGGCGGTCCTTTTCCGCCAATTCGTCCTCGAACGGCGCCGGTCCTGAAGGACCGACTCGAAGGCACAGGATCATGAAACGCACAGCATTCGGCTTCGCACTCTCGCTCGCGCTCTTTGCCACCGCCTGTGGAGGCACGGGGCCGTTCGTCTGGATTCAAGACGTCTCCCCCGCCCAGCTCCAGGAAGCGGCAATCGCCGATTACGTGATTAAAGACGGGGATATGCTCACGCTTCGCATGTTCGCGAACGGCCAACCGCAGGACGCCATCGGCGGCCAGCAGAAGCTCCGTTCCGACGGTCGAATCGTTGTGCCGCTCGCCGGTGAGTTCGTCGCGAAGGGCAAGAAGCCCGCCGCTCTCGCCAAAGAGATCGAAGCTGGCCTGAAGGGGCAGTTTCAAGGACCTGCCGTCACGATCCTCGTCGACGCGCCCCAGCCTTGGGGAGCCCCCCAGCCCAACACCGTCCCGATCAGCGTCGTCGGCGAGGTGAAGAACAACGGGGTCTTCAATGTCGATCCCGGGGCAAATGTCCTTCAGGTTCTCGCCGTCGCTGGCGGCCTTTCGGACTTCGCCGCAACCGACAAGATCTTTGTTGTACGGAAGTCGCTCCCCCAGCGCATCCGGTTTAAGCTCGAAGACCTCCGGAATGGCGACAAGAAGAGCCTCAGCTTCGCCATCCAGCCGGGCGATGTCCTCGTAGTCGAGTAACCTCTCAGGAAGTTTTCGCTTTCTTGCGAGAGCTTCCACGTTTCGTGGCGCCTTCCGTTGTTCGGAGCGTCGCTTCAATCGCAGTTCCGTCGTGCATTCGCACGGCGATCGAAGCTCTCGGCCCGCCGGGACTTCGTGTTCGAGGGATTTCCGATGGGCATGTTCGATAACGAAGAACATACACTCTTCAAGCCGGCGCCGGTCGCGCGCCCCGCCACCGGGGGCCAACCGGCCGCTGGCGGTGGTGCACCCGCACCGATGATGATGATGCGTGGCGCCGCCGACGACGACGAGGGGGCAAGCCTCACCGAAACGGTCAGCTTCGCGTTTCGCTCGGCGCGCCGTCGGAAGTTGCTCTCCTTCCTCATCGCGGTCCTTGGCGGGGCCCTCACCTTTGCCGCCGCGAAGCTCGCACCCCGCGACTACACGGCCGGTGGCGAAATCCTCGTCGTCAAGTCGATCCTCGATCAGGGGCAGGCCCAGGCGATCTTCATGCCGGGTCAACTCTCCGACGAGCAGAAGGAATGGATCGCTCAGATCCAGAGCCAGCCGACGATTGAGAACGTCATGAAGGACGCGCAGCTCGTCGCCCGCTGGGATGCGACGCGGCCGCCCCTTCGCCGTTTGACCGACTCCATCAAGGGGCGCACGTCTACCGACGAGGAAAAAGCCGGCACAATTGGGGCCATGCTCGATGCCCGCCTCAAGGCGCAAATCGAGGCACCCCGTATTTCGATCACGGTCGACTGGCCGGAACCGACGACCGCCGCCGATATCGTCAATGCGACGATTACGCGATTTATTG
>JAAFHJ010000629.1:0-1123 GCA_013298325.1 Myxococcales bacterium
ACGGAGAGATGGCGCACCCCGGCGGCGAGGAGGGTGACGAAGCCGATCGACGACGGCAGGTAGTTGCGAGGCGGTTCGCGGACGACGCCATCCCCCTCCTCGGGATCCTGCTCGGCGCTGTCGACGGCATCGGCGGAATCCTCCTCGTAGCGAACGGTGTCGGGCGCCGCGCTCGGGACGAGGAACCCGGTCAGGTAGAAGCGCGAGGGGGCCCCTTCGACCTGCTCGGTCGCGAGGTTTTCGTCATCGGCACGGGGGCCGACCAAGTCGAGGTAGAGGGCATCATCGAGGGCATCGCGGACGGCAGCCGGGGTCTTCAGCACCATAAGGGCGCGAGAATCGGAGAGTTTTGCCGGTGGCGCAAGCAGAAGAACGGCGAAGCAATGTCAGAAAGTCGGCCCCCGGTCAGACGCCGTAGGAAAGAGTTCTTTCCTTCCGAGCGACCGTAGGAAAGAAAAACGCGATTTGCTTTACTACGGCGGGTCCCCCGTCGACGTCCCCGGTAAGGCGCGTGGGCCGTTACTCGTCGTGGGCGAGGTCGGCTTCGATGCGGTCCTTCAACAGATTCAGGTCGATCGCGTCGGTGCGAGCGGAACGTCGCGCTGGGCGACACCGAAGAACTGCTTCGAAATCTTTGCGCGCATCTTCGACGACGGACTCCTCGATCGGTTTAGGTGCAAGGCCGTGCAATTGTGGGCGCGCCATGTCCGGCGTCGGCCGTCACAATTCGGCGAACTTCTCCAACATCCGACGCGCAATTCGCAGCGCGTCGAGCGCCTCCGCGACCGTTGCAACCTTGGCTTCGTGGGCCACTTTGTTGCGGTGGTCATTGAAGGTCGTAAACTTGGCCCAGTCATCCTTAAGGAAATCTTGAAAAGAAAATCCGGAAATCTGCTTCATGAACGTCGAGAGTCGATCGGGTAGGCCTTGGTCCTCAACTCGTCCAAAGTACCATTCAAAGACGGCGGAGTGGGCATTCGATGTGAGCTTGCCGCGCTGCTCAAGCGCCCAGGCACTCCACGCAATTTCGATGCTCGCGCGACTCAGGATTATCGACTCTCGATAACGCTCCTCGTAGCAAGCATCGAGAGCATCTATCCAAATCTTTGTGGACTGCGAGCCG
>JAAFHJ010000629.1:1133-2993 GCA_013298325.1 Myxococcales bacterium
ATCGGGAGAGCCTTTCGCTCTCCTTTCCGTGATATGAAGTGGCAAGCTGCGTTTTTTACATCGAATAGTGTGAGATGCCGCACCGGCTTGTACACCGCGTTTGCGAACGCGACTATTTGGAACGCGCGATTCACCGCATCGAGCGCAATCTTGATTGCCTGAGAAACGTCGAAACCCTTCGCCACTTTCTGACGAACCGTCGCCGTGACCTGAAACGCGTCATTCGACCTCGCCCGTGTCAGGATGACGTCGCATGGGCCCGACTCGTGGAGGATTTCGAGTTTATCGAGATCGTCGCTCAGGGCTCGCGGCACATCAAACGAGGTTTCGACGTTCACCTCAGGCCGCTCCAAAGTTCGAGCCATCGTAGCGCTTCTCGATGCTTGCCTTCGTCCAGCGGTGCTTCTTTGCCGCGGTATCAAGGGCTGCGTCAATGAGCGGGCGCGCGTGCCGGAGGCCTACGCGCGCTCCGCTCCAGATGTAAGCGATGATCTTCTTTGGCGCCTTCGACTGCTGGAAGAAGTGGACGCGCACGAAGCCGTCGGGGTCGACATAGGAGTGGAGGTACTTGCCGAAGGTTTTCGGCGCCTCCACCGGTACGTCCTCGTCGTTGTATTCGTTCACGATCGGGGGGCTCATTCCTTCACTTTTGCCGAAGGAGGCCAGTCAAGCAAGCTTCCGGCGGAGGCAGGGCGCCCTTTTGCGGTCTCGCGAGCGTGGTCACCCGTCGTTTGACGCTTTCCCCGCTTTTTTCCCCGCCGGGGCGCTTTTGGCCTCTTCGGCGGCTCGGGTGGCGTTGAGATCCAAGAGTCTTGCGAAGACGGCGTCTCGGTCGGTTTCCGTCCACTTCAAACGGAACTTCTCCCGCTTGGCGCGCTTGCTTGGGGCCCATTCGGTTTCGGCTTCTTCCTCGGAGCCGTCGTCCTCTTTGACGAACTCGGGGGTCGGCGCCAGATCGGTCCAGCCGTACGCGTCCAGCACCGCGCGATCGAGGGCGGCGTGGAGCGCGCGGAGGGCCGCGATGCCGGGATCGGTCTCTTGGGGATCGTGGAAGCGGTTGTAGACGGCGGTCAGCCCTTCGTTCAGCCGCACACAAAGGGCCGCCCGGTGCTCGTGGTAGGCCTTCCCCGCGGCATTCAATGGTGAATTATCTTTCCAGTCCGCCGGAAACGGGAACGTCTCAAAACAATCGGAGGGCGTGTAACGCAGGTCGTTCTTCATCGAAGACCCGAAGAAACGCGCCCAAATTTCATGAACCCGCGACTGAAGAGTTGCAAGAAATGCGTCTTCTTCCAGCGGGAAAATATTCAGAGCATGCGAGAAAACTCGGTCCGTCGGCTGCCACGCGAAGATCATGTGCGACGAAACCTGCGAGCACGCGAGTACGCGCTCCCTGCCAGGCTCGCGAAGAATCCGCGTGAGTTCCGGTCGTTCTCTGTCGTAGAGCCACCAAGCAGATTTTAGCTTCTGACCGCCCGCATTGTCTTTTAACGCGTCGCGTTCTGGCTTTACGCGTTGCCTCACAATCTCGAGAAGATCAGGCCACATTTCGGCCTCCTCGAGTGAACGGCTTCCGAAATTGATGACGTATCGATGCGGAGATTGGCTGGGGCTCGTATTTAGTTCTTCGCCGCCCATGTAGGGGAAAATGAGCTCTGTGTTGCGCGGGTCTTTGCTGATTAATGTGTGCATTGTTGACAGCGAAGTGGCGGCTTGGTCGCTGTCATCAAATAGAAAACCTTGGCCATAGATTTTTGCGCCGAGGAACGTCGAGCTGGCTTGGGATCGTAGCGCAGCGGGGGCGTCATCCGTTGCGCTCTCGGTCAAAAAAGCCGAAATGCGCTTCACATTCTGGCCGTC
>JAAFHJ010000631.1 GCA_013298325.1 Myxococcales bacterium
CGCGCCCCAAGAAGCGCCGGCCCCCGCGACCCCGGAAGCGCCGGCGGCCCCTGCGCCCCAAGAAGCGCCGGCCCCCGCGACCCCGGAAGCGCCGGCGGCCCCTGCGGCCCCGACCCCGGCGAGCGAGAGCCAAGCCACGGCGGCCACGCCCCCGGCGAGCGCCCCCGCTGAGCCGTTTGCCTTCGCCGACTTTAGCTGGATGCCTGGCAATGCGGGCGACCCGGACCGGCCATTGAAAGCGGGCCCTTTCACCGGAGAAGTCCGAGTCGATGCGGCTTACCACTACAGCTTTAATCACCCGAAAGACAATACGATCTCCGGGTCGAGCGAAGTGTTTCGCCACAATGAACTCCAACTGACCCAGCTCGGTCTCGGCGGAGATTTCTTGTACAAGAATGTGCAAGCCCGCGTCATGACCCAGTTCGGTATGTATTCACAGACGACGCCGCGAAACGATGCGAGCCCGAGCCGGGGCCAATGGGGTCTCGACAACGCATATCGTTATATTTCAGAAGCTTATGGTGGCTACCACATCGATGCCCTCCACGGCATCAATGTGCAAGCAGGCATCTTCATGTCCTACATCGGCCTCTGGAGCTACTACAACGCCGACAATTGGACCTACCAACCCTCCTACGTCTCATCGAATACGCCCTGGTTCTTCAATGGCGCGCGCGCGCAGATCTTCGCGAGCGCGAAGCTCAAGATCGAGCCCTGGCTCGTCAACGGTTGGCAGTCCTACGGCAAGTTCAATCAAGCACCGGGAGGGGGCGTTCAAATCGCCTATCGCCCGACCGGTTCCCTTGCCTTCGTGAGCAATAATTACGTAGGCAGTGACACACTCGGCACCGCCGGACGCGTCCGCTTTCACACCGACAACAGCGTCATGGCGAAGTGGCACGACGACCCGAACGCCTTCGTGAGCAAACTTGCGTCGTCACTCACCGTCGACGTCGGCTGCGAAGACGGCGGCGGAGTCTCCTGCAACAGCCAGTATTTCCTCGGATTTATGGCCTACACGCGCGCGTGGTTCTTGAAGAATCGCTTCGGCGCGACCCTCGGCGGCGGCGCCATCACGAACCCCGGGCGCTACCTGGTGCTGATCCCGCCCGTGAACGGGGCGACCGCCGCGTCGGGAACCCCTGCCTTCACAGCCGCCCCCGGCGATAGCTACAAGGCCTGGGACGTCCAAGCGGCCTTCGACTATATCCCCAATGGTTACATCACCTTCCGCACCGAGTTCAATCATCGGGCGGCCAACGTCCCCTACTTCTCCGGCCCCGGTGGTGTCACCCCGCCGGGCGGAAACCAAGGGGCGCCCGGTAGCGCCGTCGGTGGGTGGTCTCCAGACCTCAGCAAGAGCGAGAATCGCCTGACCCTCGCGATGCTGGTGAAGCTCTGATTCGCTCCCGAAACGGGGCCGCTCGCGGTAGAGCGCCGGTTGTGAAGCGCTTCCGTACGATGCTCGTTTCGTCGCTCGTTGCCCTCCTCGCGGTCGCGATGGCCCGGCCGCCCCAAGCGGCCTGGGCCGACGCAACGAGCGCTCCGACGCCAGCGCAGACGCCGGAAAAGGAAGCAGCTTCGGACACTTCGGAAGTCCCTCTCCAGTACGCCGACTTCACCTGGATGAACGGCCAGAGCAAGCAGAAGGACTTCCCGTTCACCTTTTCCAAATACGTAACTCCGAGCCTCTATCTCGATACCTACTACGCCTATTCGGGGAATCACCCGCGCGACAATACGGTCACCGGGACGGCATCGACGGGGAGGCACAACGAGTTTCAGCTCAATCTCGCCTCCATCGGTTTCGACTGGAATTACCGGAACGTGATCGGAAGAATCTCGATTCAGTACGGATCGATGATGAGCATCGTGCAAGATCTCGACGGGACCGCGAGCCGCGGAAGAAGCTTCACCGTCCAGAACCTCCGCTACGTCCGTGAGGCGACCGTCGGCTACCACCTTGATGCCCTCCACGGGATCAACATCGAGGGGGGAATTTTCATGAGCTACATGGGGCTAGAGAGCTACCTGCTCGCGGAGAACTGGAACTATTCACGGTCGCTCGTTTGCGAAAGTACCCCCTTTTACTTTCAGGGCGTTCGCGCACAAATCTTCCCCAGCAAATACCTCAAGATTGAGCCGTGGCTCATGAACGGCTGGCAGACCTACGGCAAGTGGAACAACACCCCCGCGGCCGGTCTCTCCGTCCATTGGCGACCGACGCCAAGTCTCGGTTTTGCTGCGAATTTTTACACCGGGAGCGATACGCGCGGCCAACCCTCCCGGCTGCGGTTTCACCACGATCATTCCGTCGTCGGCAAACTCTACGAGGCGCCCCAGTCCAAGGGACTTTCCAAGCTCGCGATCAGTGTGAACAATCACGCCGGTTTCGAGAGTGGCGGGGGCGGTCCGAGCGCCCGCAATGCCCATATGCTCGGGTCTGCCGTTGCCCTCCGCGGCTGGTTTGGAAAGGATCGCTGGGCGGCAACGATCCGCGGAGAGGTCGTCTCAAACCCAAGTCGCTACCTGGCGCAATTTCCGCCGCCCGGCTTCGCCCAGGGGGGCGGGGAATCCTTCCGCGTCTGGGGCCTAACGGCGACGACCGAGTACTTTGTGACCGACTTTTTCACGCTCCGCGCCGAGGTGCTCCACCGTCGCGCCAACGTCCCCTTCTTCGCGGGCGCCGGCGGCACGACCTCACCGGATGGCTTCGCCGATACGGCAACAACCAGCTTTGTTCCGGACGTCGTCAAGTCACAGACGCTCGGAATTCTCGCGGCGAACTTTCGACTCTAGATCGCGAAACGACGATTCAGCGCGCCGGGAAACGTCGTTTGTCGGTGACGACCGCTCCACACGCGACGTCGCCTTCGGTCGTCGGCAGCTCGACCAAGAGCTGGAAATCATAGGCGACCGCGATGGCGAACGCCTCCGGGTGGGCGGCGAGCGCACGGTCGTAGAAGCCGGCGCCGTAGCCGAGCCGGTGGCC
>JAAFHJ010000630.1 GCA_013298325.1 Myxococcales bacterium
CGGAGCGCTCCTCGAGAGCGCCAGTAAGAGCCTCTAATACGCTAGAATCACATACAAAAAGCAATCCACCTTCGTCGAGCATCGCAAGCCGATCCTGGGCGCGCGTACGCACTCCGGGGAGACGTGCGGGCCCGTCGGCGACCCGCGCCGCCTGTTCCGCGGCCTGGCGCGTGTGAATCGCTCGTTTTGCTTTCGGAAAGAGCGCCCACGCCAGTGCGTTAAAGAGGTCGTGGACGTTCTCCGAACGCGTCGGCACTTCGTTCCGCGTGACGATGGCGCCATCGTACAAATCTTCGAGGCGTATCGGGGCGTTCGTGCGACGTCGCGGCTTCGGCGCCTGGCGAACGAACCGCACGGAAAGCGCGGGAACTTCGGCGCGAAGGACGGTATCGAGGCGTGCGACGTCCGGGAGACCGTCCCCCTCGCTACCGAACGCCGCCACCAGATCCGAATACGGCGCCAGCACGGGATGGGACCGCACAAACGCCATAGAAAACGGTAGTTTTGTAGCTCCAGCCGGGGAAGAGAGCGCGACCACGGCGCGACTCTCGCAAACGCGTCGGCGCGGGGCAATGACGACGGGAAGGGAGCTTCACTTTCGCGTAGAGTGGGGGGCATGAATGGTCGCCCTTCGTTCTCCCCGGCCCGTCCATCGGCGATCGCCGCAACCTCTCGAACTTCGAAGGTTTCCCGCCGAGGTTTAGCCAGCGCGCTCCCCTTCTTGGGGCTCTTCGCGCTCGTCGCCTGCGCGGGCGGCCCCGGCGGGCCGCTCCCTCTGTCTGGAGAGGACGGCGGCGGCATCGATAGCGGAACTCCAACTCCTGAAGAAGACTCAGGAACGATCGACGAGCCGGACGCCGAGCCGCTCACCGACGCCGCTATCCCGCCGGACGCCGCGCCGAGCGGCGGCGCGCTAGGACCCGACGTGAGTGGACGCGGAACCTACTATGCCGCGACCGGCGCAGGAAATTGCTCATTCCCCGCGACGCCGAACGACCTCATGGTCGCAGCCGTCAATCCGACTGAATACGCCGGTTCTGCGGTCTGCGGATCGTGCCTGGAGGTCACCGGTCCGAACGGAAAAGTCGTCGTTCGTGCCGTCGATCAATGCCCCGAATGCCCGAAGGGCGCCCTCGATCTTTCAAAGGAAGCGTTCGCAAAACTCTCGCCCCTTTCCGCCGGCATCATTGCGATCACTTGGCATCCGGTCGCCTGCCCCGTGACCGGCCCGATTCGCTACCAGCTCAAGAGTGGTTCGAGCCAGTATTACACGTCGATTCAAGTTCGAAATCATCGGCTTCCGATCACGAAGCTCGAACTGGAAGTCAACGGGGCATTCGTCAACGTACCACGCCGGGATTACAACTACTTCGAACTCGCGAGCGGCGTAAAAACCGCGGGAGCGTTCCGCGTCCGCGTGACAGCTCTCGGCGGGAACGTGCTGACCGATACCCTCCCCGCTGCGACGACGACCAGCGAAATTGCGGGGTTAACAAACTTCTGAGCGCGCCCTGCGACCTACGCTAGAAGGGGGCATGCGCATTTCTTCTCGCGAACGTCCCTCGTCATCCCCCAAGCTCTTTTTCTGCGCCGTTGCCGTGGCGCTGACGGCCTTCGCCGTTGGCGGCTGCAAGAAAGACACATCGACGTCCGGCTCGGGCGCGGTCGGAGCGACGAGCGACCCCGCAAGCGTCGCCGGGTCACCGCTCGCCGGGGATTTCGAGGGGACGATCGCCCTCCGCGCCGCCTCCGCAACCGATGGGAAGAGCGGAGATATCACTTTCCACATCAAGAAAGACCTCGCCCGCATCGATCTGCCGAAGAGCCTGACGAAAGATGCCCACCTCGGCGGCGATGGCGTTTGGCTCTTGATTTCCGGCCCCGAGAAGCGCGGTTACGCGGTGATCGACGCGCAGAAATCGGCCATGTTCATCGACTTCACGAAGGTGCGAGATCAGGCATCGGCGATGCAGGCGAAGTCGCCGGTCGCGATGTTGAAGGACGCTGCGAAAGCACCGAAACCGGACTTGAAGAAGACGGACAAGAAAGACACCATCGCCGGCCTCCCCTGCACGGAATGGGAACTGACGAACAAAGCCGACGGAAAGGATCAATTGATCCGGATTTGCGTCGCCGAGGCGCAGTCGGGCTGGCTTTCCTCGGTCGGCGAAAAGATGTTGCCCGACGACTACGCCTTCGCAGCCGCCCTCGCCGACGGAAAGCACTTCCCGGTCCGCGTCGTCGCGATTGAGGGGGGCAAAGAGACGGGGCGCGTGGAAGTGACGAAATACGCAAAAGAGCCGGTCGCCGATGCGCTTGTGCGCGTCCCGGATGGCTACGCGAAGACCGACCTCTTTCAGATGCTCCAGTCGATGATGCAGCTCGGCGGTGGCACGTTGGGGGGCGAGGGCGGCCCGGTGCCGCCGGCCCTTCGCCACCGCTGAAATCACGTCACAGGAAGGCGTTTCCGAAGGGGGGCGCCGCTCCCTTCCTGGTCGGGCGTCTTGACCCATGCGTGTTGATGCTGCCCTTGGCCTTCGTGACCGGGGCTGTCGGTCGCGGCGCGCGAGTGCGCGGCGGACGGCTCCGACCAAACCGCGAAGTCGGCGGCGAGAGGCCCTGGGAGCGTCGGTTGGGCGGGGCGTTCGAGGAGCTGGAAGTCGTGGCGAACATCCAGAAATAGCGGAAGATTTTTCGTTCGCCCTTCGGCGGCGAGCCAGTCGCGAACGCGCGTCATGTTGTTGACGAGGACCCAGTGCTGGGGATCCTCCTTCGCGGCGCGGAGGAACCAGCTCTTCATGCCGTCGACATCGCCGCGCGCCTTCGCGATCGCCGCAAGGTGGTTGTACGCCAAGCCGGGAGCCGGCCATCCAAGGGCGAGCGCTGTTTGAACGTGCTGTTCTGCTTCGTCGAATTCGCCTGCATGATACAGGGAAGCAGCGAGGTCCATCGACGCGGCGTGGTGGGGCCCGAGCCGGTCGGCGATCGCGCG
>JAAFHJ010000632.1:0-688 GCA_013298325.1 Myxococcales bacterium
CGGCGGCGCAGGCGTTGATCGGCCACAAATCCCGCAGCAGCAGGGATGAGAATCGCCACAAGAGCGAGCCCCAAGACAGCCGCAAGCGTCAAAATCGATCGGTCGGGAATTGGCCGCTCATCTTGGATTGGCGGCAGCAGATGCACAAAGAGCGCGAACAACGCTGGGATGACCATCGCGCCGTGAGCCAACCGCAATGCGCGCTCGACTACCCTCGGCTGCGGCGACGCGATCCTCGAACTGGCCCACCAGAGAGGAAGCCCGTACATCACAAAAAGGAATGACGATAGAACAAGCGTGAGAATGACGCCGCGCTCGTCGGTGAAATACGCGAAAATAGACGAACTGATTGCAAATGAAAAAGGCACCACGAGGAGCGCTAAAGCGCCCAACGGGGCAAGCTTCGCGGCCAGGGGCTTTTCCGAGCCACTATCGGGAGTTAGGTGCGCGCCAAAGGCGAGCCATAGTCCGCCAATAACGAGTGAAAAAAACGAGACTGAAACCGAGTACTCCCCTTCCCTGCAGACGCCATATAGAGCAGTCACGAAGGATGCGATGCCAAGAGCACCGGCAGCAACAACGACAAAGAGTGACGTGTTGCGCGTAATAGAGAACGCCATTTTCATGCTTACTGACGACGGATTAAGTTCTCAATTACAAGCGGTTTCGACGAAACTACAAGCGCAAA
>JAAFHJ010000632.1:698-2988 GCA_013298325.1 Myxococcales bacterium
AGTTCGTGGCTTCGAAGGCTTCTTCTTCCCGGCCATCGCGAAGAGCGGCGGCTCGAACAAGAGAACAAGCGATTCTTCGAGATAACGCGTCGCTAAACGAGCTAAAATAGCGACGGCCTTCTTCGAGTTCGGCAAGAATATTGGGGTCTTGACGGAGGACGGACGCGTAGGAAGCGTGCAAACCTTGTTTGACTAGACCGCGATCGCTGCTTTTGCCGCGCCCCAGCTTTTGCCAATGCGGACTTCGGCGACGAGCGGGACGCGCAGTTCGAGGACGTGCTCCATTTCGTGTTTGACCATCGCCGCGACGGCGACGGCGTCACTCTCGGGGACCTCGAACAGGAGCTCGTCGTGGACCTGGAGGACCATCCGACCGCGCGGAGAGACGGCGGGGAGCTTGGCGGCGATGTGCAACATCGCGAGCTTACAGAGGTCGGCGGCGGAGCCCTGGACCGGCGTGTTTGCGGCGACGCGTTCGCCGAAGCTCCGGGTCATCGGCGACTGGCTCGCCAGGTCGGGGATGATGCGGCGGCGGCCGAGGAGCGTCTCCGCGTAGCCGAGGCGGTCGGCGCGCGCGATCATCTCTGCGACCCAGGTCTTCACCCCCGCGTAGGCGGCGAAATAGCCGGCGATGTAGTCGCTCGCCTCCTTCCGGGAAACGCCAAGCAGTTGCCCGAGCGCGGTCGCGCCCTGTCCATAAATGGTGGAAAAGTTAACCGTCTTTCCGATCTCGCGTTCCCGCTTGTCGACGTCGGCGAGCGGCTTCTTGAAGATCTGCGCGGCGGTCCGCATGTGCACGTCGGCGTGGTTCACGAACGCATCCACGAGGAGCGGATCGCCCGACAAATGGGCCAAAAGGCGCAGCTCGATCTGGCTCCAGTCGGCATCCACGATGCACGTCGCGGTGCCGTCGGCGAGCGGCTGGGCGACGAACGCGTCGCGGATCCGCTTCCCTTCGTCGGTCTTTACCGGCGTGCGCTGCAAATCGGGGTCGGTCGTGATCAGGCGACCGGTCACCCCCACCGTCTGTTGAAACGTGCAATGAACGCGGCCGGTACGCGGATCGACGGAGCGCTGAAGCACGTCGGTATACGTATTGATTAGCTTGTCAACGAGCCGATAACGCAGGATTTCCGTCGCGATCGGGTGGGTTTTCGGATCGGCGTTCCCGAGACGAGACAAAGGCTTCGGCGCGAGCTTTTCGAGCACCTCCGCGTCCGTCGAATAGCCCGATTTCGTGCGCTTCACGATCGGGAGCTTCAGCTCCTCAAAGAGCACTTCGCCGAGCTGCTTCGGCGAACCGATGTTGAAGCTGCGGCCGGCGAGCCCGTGGATCACCGTCGTCAGCGCGCTCCGTTGCGCGATCAGCTCGTCGCCAATGCGCGCAAGTTCCTGCAAATCAACGCCAATTCCGTCGTACTCCATCTGCGCGAGCACCGGCCCGAGCGGAAGCTCGACGTCGCGATACACGCCCCCTTGCGCGCGCTCGACGAGGAGCGGCCGCAGGACCGGCTCGAGGGCGCGCACCGCGTGTACGTGCTCCGCGACCAGCCGCGCCAGCGAGGATTCCTCAAGTGTTTCAACGCTTTTCTGCGCTTTTCCGCCGCCGGTGAGGTCCTTCAGCGCCGGCAACGTGCGGTGCAGGTACTCCTTCACCACCGCGTGCAGGTCGTGGTGCTCGTTGATGAGCAGGTTCGGGTCGACGAGAAAGCTCGCGAGCTGGGTGTCGAAGTCGATGCCTCGCAGCGTGATCCCCTGGGAAAAATCACGCAGCGCCAACGCGAGCTGGCGGCCGTCGTGGACGATTTTCGGCGCGTCGGCATCCTCAAGCCAGTCTCGCAGCGCCTCGATCTGCCGCGCCGGCACCCACAGGGGCGCCGGCGACGGCGCATCGGTCGAGTCCTCAGGTACGTCCACGGCGACGCACACGCCGAGACCTGCGAGCTTCCCGGCGCGCGCGCGCCCCTCCCAAACCCCAAGAAGGGCGATCGGTTGCCGGGTCGGCGCCGCTGCGAGGTGCTCTTTGAGCGCGTCGACCTCTGCAAATTGCAGGAACTCCAAGCGCCCCTCGGCCCGCTGCTCCGCCTTCGCGGCCGCCGTCTCCTGGTGGGAGAGAAGTGAATAAAATTCGAGTGCTTTGAGCGCGTCGTTGACCACCCGCGGATCGGGCTCGGGGATCGTGAGGTCGGCGAGCGCCACCGGCAGCGCGGCGTGACGGTCGAGCAAGACGAGCTCCCGCGATAGGCGCGCAGCGTCGATCCCCGCCTCCAAAGACGCTCTGATCGGAAGA
>JAAFHJ010000633.1 GCA_013298325.1 Myxococcales bacterium
CTCGGTCCTTTTCCACGGCATCCCTGCCGCAAAGCAGACCTGTAACCAGAGCACCCGGTTTTGAGTGTAATCGGAGGACCCGGGCCTTTTTGTAATCAGAGCGCCCGGTCTGCACCGACCCCCAGGGTCGGTTCTGCGTGCAGAAAGGGGGTCCGAGGCCGGTTTCGCATCCGGAAACAGCCCCCCAGGGTCCCTGTGGACGTGGGCCCGCCGTCTCTCGCGACGCCGATGGCGGTCGCGAACGGACGGGCCGCGTGCAGAGCGCTCAGCGCTCCCAGAGGATGCCGAGTTCGAGGGCGAACACCTCAAAAGGCCGTGCGTGCACAATCGCCTGCTCGGCGTGGACGCTCTCGACGACGTAGCGCTGGGTCGCCTCGAAGGCCTGGAGGACGAGCACCTCGAGGGTCTGCGCGTCGGGGTCGATCAACCAGACGAAGGGGACCCCTTCGCGGGCGTACGCGCTCAGCTTTTTGCCGCGATCGAGCTTGGCCGTCGATGGAGAGAGGACCTCACAGACCCAGTCGGGCGCGAGCGTCGTGTAGGCGGCGTCCGGCACTTCCGGCATCCGTTCCCGGCGCCAGCCGGCGAGGTCGGGGACAAGAATATCGCTGCCGAGATGGAGCTCCGGCTCGTCGAGGAGGATCCAGCCACCGGGGCCGCCGCCACGCCCGCGATCGAAGGGGGGCCCGAGCTCGGCGCCGACCCGCGACGTCACCCGCGCGTGGGCAACCCGTGGGCGGGGCTGCACGTACAGCTCGCCGTCGACGATCTGCCCCACCTGCGTGTCGGGCACCGCGAGAAACGCGTCGTGAACACTGGGTTTGTTCGCGGCCATCCTAGAGGCAACCTACCGCGGCGGTCTTGGGCGAGCAATCCGTCGCCGGGAACGGGGATCGCGTCCGTCCGCGGAGCGGGAGACGGCGCGAAGTCCGATGCAGACGCGTCCGTCCGCGGAGCGGGAGACGGCGCGAAGTCCGATGCAGATCGCGTCGACGACCCCGCTGTGAAAGCATCGCCCCGATGGAACTCACGCGCGCGACGGTGACCGCCCACGAGGCGTGGCTCAACGGCTCCCGGACCGGGGAGCGGCTTGTGGTGGAGGGGCGGCGCTACGTCGCCAGCTCCTTTCAAGTGTGGGATCTCACGCGCGTCCAGGTGCGAAATACCGAGTTTGAAGAGTGCGATCTCCGCCACGCGATCCTTCGCGGGACCGAATGGTCCAAGAGCCAACTGCGGCGGACGCTACTCCTGTCGGCGCGGTGCCAGAGTGCCTCGTTTGAAGAGGTGCTCTTTGATACCTGCAACCTCAACCTCGGTCGCTTTAACCGCGCCGTCCTGAAGAACTCGATCCTCCTCGATTCTCAGGCGTTTCGCTCCCAATGGGGGGACGCGACGCTCGCCGGAATCGATTTCATCCGGTGCGAATTGTGGGACACCACCTGGAACGGCGCGACCGTCACCGGGAGCGATTTCCGGAGCTGCAACCTCGGGGCGACCGAGGACTTTGGCGCGCTCGCAACCACCGACGGAACCCGCTTCGTCGACTGCGATTTCCGAGGCACCGACTGGCGCGGGCGCGACCTCCGCGGGGCGACGTTCATCCGCTGCCGCTTTGCGAAAACCGACGACTACCCCCAGAACGCCACCGGCGCGCCGCGAGCGACCGAAGGGCTGATGCTCATCGACTGCGACGTCACCCGCGAGGAGCTCCTCGGACGACTGCTCGTCGATGAATCCGGCGAAGCCGGGGCATCGCGTTTTGACGACGACGACGGTGGACAGAACATCCGGTAGATCCAAGCCCCCCATGAGCGATTCCCTCCCCCGCGCGCTGCGCGCCGTGATCCTGGTGGCGGTGAGCAGCCTCGGGGTGCCGGTCGGCTGCGGCACGACGAAGACGGTGCAGCTCCGCGAGCTCTCGAACGACGCGCTCAAGGCGACGGTCTCCCGCCAGGAACGTACCGAAAGCTTTGTGAAAGAGGTCGGCGGGGGCGGCGGGCGCGGGGCGATCCCGATCCCGAGCTGCAACGGCTGCAACGCCTGCGCGTCGCGGATCTCGCCGGAGATTTCCTACGTGCTCCGGCTGCGCGGCGCGCGGAACACGAAGATCACCCTCGCCTGCGAACCGACCGAGCTCCGGCTGCAGGCGGAAGGGCGCGCCGTCGCCTACGCGTGTGCCGAGAACTCCGGGTCGACCTGGCACCGGCTCCGCTTCGCGAAAGATACGCCGCTTGAGGACGTCGACCCCGAGCACGCCGCCGATGCCCCGCTGGAGTCGCTCCCGCCGCTCTCGACGCGCGCCCTCGCGCTTTCCGGCGACACCGGCGCCGCGACGAGCTCGCCGGAGACCCTCGAACTGCTCCTCGGTGAGGTGGAACGCCAGGAAGGGGCGACGGGGACGGCGACCGTGCTCGCCGCGCTCCTCGGGAGCACGAAAACGACGTACAGCGTCCAGTTCGGCAACGACGACAGCTACGCCCGCCGCCGGGAAGACCGCGCCGTCGCCGTGGTGCGAGAAGCATTCCTCGCCACCGCGAAGGAAGAGCGCGCCGCCGCCACGGTGACCCAGGCGGCGCGGAAAGCGCTTACGAACGCGAACGGCGATCCGGTCGTGCTCCGCTGGGCACTCGGGATCGTGAGCCCCAGCGGCCCGCGCGAGGCAGAAGACCGAAAGGCGCTCGCCGACGCGCTCCCGGCCCTCGGAGCGCGCCTCCGGAACGCGCGCCCGGAAGACAAGGGCCTCGCCCGCGACTGGTTGGCGCGGCAGGTCCAGTTCGATCCCGCCCAAGCGGCGACGGTGGCCTGCGCGGAAACGACCGCAAAAGCACCCTTTTTGACGAAGGAATCGATCGCGCTCGCCCTCGCTGCGGCGCACACGGGAGCAGGTGCGCGTCCGCCCGGTGGACGGTGTGGCGCGTCTACGGACGGCTTTTTTCCGCCGGAGGTTGTCTGCAAGGCGAACGCTACCGAACCGCGCACC
>JAAFHJ010000634.1 GCA_013298325.1 Myxococcales bacterium
TCGCCCGCGGGGAGATGCGACGTCGGCAAGCCCGCATTCCTCCCGATTACCGATATTCATGTCGGAGTCGTGACCTCGTCGATGGGGGCCTTCGGAAGCTCGGTCAACTGCGGCGCGGCCGGCGCTGAGCGAAACCTTCGGGGTCATCTCATGAACGATGATCGTATCGCAGGGATCCGCCACGAAGACGCTGGATTTTTAGCCTATTTTCCTGATTCGCCGTCGAACGCGGAGAAGCGCAAGGCGGCCGGCTTCACCCCGCCGACTGCGGCGTACACGAGTGCGAGCGACCTCCAAATGGCGGTCGGGCAGCTCGTTTCGAAGGTCGGCGAAACTGGGTGTGGGGCCGAGGCTCAGCTTGAGGCGGTCTATCGCTTCCTGGCGCAGAGCGATCCCTGGGATACGATCGAAGTCGATGGAAATGCGGCCAGATATGTCGGTATCGATCGGGAAATCCTCGCCCAAAGAAAGGCCTTTCTTCGCCCTGATTCCCTCGTCGCTGTTCTGCTGCTCACCGATGAAAATGACTCTGCAGTCGACCCTCTCTCAGCGCGCGGATTCGGCTGGACGTACATGGCGACGTCCTGGCCCCGTACCTTTGGAGGCATGGTAAACAATACGCGGACGGATGACCGCTATGGGCGCGGGTTTACGGCGCCGGGTGGAACGGCGGGCTGCAAGAGCGGGGAAGGGGGATGCCTGCCGTGTTGGGCGAGTGGCGCATCGTCCGACCCGAATTGCAAGGCGACGCTTCCGCAGGCCGATGACCCGATGGGGCTCCGCGCTTACGACATGAAACGTCGTTTCGGGGTCGACCCTCAGTACCCGCTTTCTAGGTACGTTCGCGGTTTTCACGAAGCGCTTGTCCCGAATCGGAAAGAGGAGCACGACGATGCTGGAAATTACACCGGCGATGTCCGTGCATCTTGCACGAATCCTCTCTTCGCCAGCGAACTTCCTGGTCCGAATGCCGCAGAGGGCGACCTGTGTGCGCTCCCTCTCGGTACGCGGGAGTCGAGCGACATCTTCTTTGCGGTGATCGGCGGCGTTCCGAACGACCTCGCGGTGGCCGCGAACGGGAAAGGGGCCGCCGACGCCTGGGTAAAAATTCTCGGAACGCAAGGGCCCTACGGGGATCGCTCGGGCATTGATGCGCGCATGATCGCGTCCCAAGAGCCGCGCACGGAAGCGGCCCTTCGAGAGCTTGGCTACGACCCGGCGAAGGTGGTCGGGGGGCCTTCCGCCGATCTCGACTGGGATTCGGTGCGCGGTGACTTGATGTTCGCCTGCACCTTCGACCTTCCGCCCGAACTCCAACGGGAACCTACGGCCATGCTCGCCGACTCGACTGTTTACGACTGCTCGCGATTTTGGGATGCGCCCCTTTGTGACAAACGACTCGCAAGGAATGACGGGACCGATCGCTCGCTGCGCCGTCAAGTGAAGGGGAAGGCCTACCCGACGACCCGAGAGTTGGCGGTCGTTCGTGCCCTTAACTCCCAAGGAATTGTCGGTTCGATCTGTGCCGCAAAAGCGACCGGAGACCCGAACGATCCGGCGTTCGGCTACAACCCTGCTGTAGCCACGATTGTCGACCGTATTTCTATCGAACTCCAGCCGCGATGCTTGCCAGAAGCGCTGCCGGCGAACGAGGCGGGGGTTGTACCGTGCAGCGTCCTTGAACGCCTTCGCGCAAAGGGGCCCGAGACCTTGTGCGATGCACCTGCTCAGGGGCGCAAAATTCCGGATTCGGATGTTCTTGCTCGCTACATCGCGGAAGCGAAAGCGATCGACCCCAAGACGGATATTGACGCGTATCCGATTTGCGAACTGCTTCAGCGGCCGGTCGCAGCTGGCCAGACCTGCGCCGAAGGCGAGCCTGGATTTTGCTACGTGCAACCGACGGACGGAACGTGCAGTCAGGCGATTGTCTACGCGAACAAAACGTTCGCGGGGAGCGATGTATTTCGGCGGTCGACCGTCGATCTGCGTTGTTTGACGAGTCAGTAACTGCCGACGCATCGTGGGAATGATCGGTGGGATTTGATTGCGGGTAGGTCGTCGCTTGTTGCTTGTGCGGTGAAGATCGGCCGCGGCGCGCGTGCAAGGCGTGTCGCGGTCGACCTTTTCGAGAGCGCGGCTTAGTTGTCAACAAAGTTGGCGATAAACGCCACCAGGATTGGCAACCTTGCGATCGAGGCGTCGTCGAGACGCCGTAAAATGGCTGTTTCCAGGGGTTCCGTCGCTGGCACGAGCGATGCTATGGCTTTCCAAAGAAGCGGCGGTCGGTACCTTCCATCTGTACAGGCCGCCCAAAGTTGTGATTCCATACCCGGCGCCTCTGGAGGCCAAGGAGATCGTTCGCATGCGTCTGAACAAGCTGGGAAGCATTCTCGGTTCCGTCGTTGTCCTCGGTGGCTTTACTGCCGCTTCGAGCGCCTGTCTGTCCCGTCCCGTCGAGGGCTCCAGCCCGTCGACGAAGGTCAGCTTCACGGCGAAGCAGAAGGCGAATGCGGTCGACAAGATCGACCTCCTCCTCGCCATCGACGACTCGGCATCGATGTCCGACAAGCAGAAGTTTCTCGCGAAGGCGGTCCCCGTCCTCGTGAGCCGTCTCGTGACGCCGAACTGCGTCGATGCCGACGGCAAGCCGGTCGGCGGCCAGGCGACCGTCGACGCCGCCAACCCGGATGGAAAGTGCGCGAAGGGTGTCCCCGAGTTCAAGGCGATCACCGACATCCACATCGGTATCGTCACGTCCTCGATGGGCAACTTCGGCACCACGGCGACCTGCGACACGAAGGGGACGAACCTGAGCGGTCGCTTGATCGATGGTTCGGACGCCACGAAGCGTGAGCAGGGGATCAAGGCGGAGGAGGCCGGCTTCCTTGCCTACTTCCCGACGAACGACAAGAACAACGCGAAGAAGTCGAAGCCCGGCTACGTCGCCGCGAAGCAGCCCTACGAGACGGCCGGC
>JAAFHJ010000636.1 GCA_013298325.1 Myxococcales bacterium
TGCAATGACGATGTCGGATGCGACTCGATGTACGAGAGCTTCGACATCACCATGACCCGCGACTTCGCCTTCACCCCCGAGCAGGCGGCGACCTACACCTTCACCGTGTGCTCCGACGCATGCACCAAAGTGACCCCGTCGGTCGCGACCACCCCCGACGGTAAGGCGCGCGTGACGGTCGTCTTCCCGGTCCACGAGTCGCGGGAGACGGTACCGGTGACGCTCACCGTCGAGAGCGGGATCCCCTTCACCGGGACGACGGTCGTCGCCAAAGTGACCGCGACCGTCGAGTACACCCAGTACAAGTGCCAAGGGGAGCCGACGAAGCGCGTGATTTGACCTACCGCCCACACCGCACGAGCGGCCCACCGGTGCTCTCCGTGTTCGCCGTGAACACCACGAGGTCATCCACCGGGGCGGGGCTCTCTACGGCCACAAGTCGCGCGCCCGGGGAGCCGGAGGGGACCCAGCTTGCGGTCGCGTGGCCGCTTCGGGAGGCGACCCAGGCGACTTGCCGGTCGACGCGATCGCTCGTGACGACCTCGACCAGGCTCCGGTAGACGCCGGCGCTCGTCGTCCCCGCCGCCAGCTTCGTGATCGTGCAGGTCGCCCCCGGCGGCCATTCGTTGGCGCGCGGCGCGACGTAGAGGGGGACCGTCTTCGGCGCGCTCGGCGGGTCTGCGACCGACCCGAAGCGGACCGTGTAGCGGAGATCGTAGCGGCCGCTCGCGAGGTCGAGGGGGAGCGGGAACTCCACGTATTGACTGCCGAAGGGGGCGATCATCGGCGGCGCCACCGGGAGCGCCACCTCGAAGGGGGGCCGGTTCGCGCCGACCAGCTCGACGCGCAGCGTGGCGCTGAAAATCCCCCGGGAGAACATCGCCGTCTCGGTGGTATTTCCGAGGAACATCGTCGCCTTCGTGCCGGCGGTGCCGTCGAAGTTCACCCGCACCGCGAGCTTCGGCTCCGTCCAGGCGAAGGGGAGCGGCGGCCGCGGCGGCGGGAGGAGGTAGGTCTTTACGCCGTCGAAGGTCGGCCCCGGCTTTCCGCCGAGCGCCTCCAGGTGACTGACCGCGTTCGCCTCGTCGGCCGGCTCCCAGAGGCCGGGGTGGAGGAGAACCGTCCGGAGGCCGGCGGCATGGAGCTCCTCGAAAATGCTCCCAAGGGCGCCGTTGTGGAAGGCGAAGTCGGTCACCCGGGCGGCGCTCGCGAGCATCACGCCGCTCTCCCCGCCGACGACGGGGCGCTTGTGGACGTTCGCAAAGTACTCGCGCTTCCGCTCCAGGATCTGCCCCGCCGGCCCGGTGATCAGCGGCAGCTCCAACAAGGCACCCGTCACAGGGGGCCCGCCGTCCCCGGCGTCGCTGGTCGACGCCGACGGACGGGCCCCGGGAGCCGTGTCGCGCACCCAGCCGTAGACCGCCGGCACTTCGGCGAGGGCGACCATCCGGCGGGCCGGGATTCCGGCGGGGCGGGTCTCTTCGAGGGCGAGGGTGCCGAAGAGCACGAGCGGGACGACGATCGCGAGGCCGGCTTCGAGGGACTGGGGGGACCGCGTCGTAAGCCACTGTTTTTGCCGGGGGAGCCAGCGACGGATCCCGCCCGCGTAGCTCGCGAGGTTCGCGAAACCGAGGCCGGCGAGGGCGGCGATGGCAAAGGTCACCACGAACCAGAAGCGCGACGGCGTCCGCACCGAGGCGAAACCGGGGACCTTCATCAGCGCGTCCCAGGGGGCAATATGCTCGACCCCTTCCCAGGTCACCCGCGGCCCGAGGGCGAAGACGCCGTAGAGCACCGCGAGCGTCGCCAGCAAAAACGCGTGGATGCGGGTCGGGTCCTTCTCCCGGCCGACGAAGGCGACCGCCCCGAGCGCAAGCAAGGGGACCGCCGCGAGCACCGCCCGGGATGGGTCGAGGATCGAGAGGGCGCCGACCGCCAGAAACCCGGGAAAAATCAGGAGCTGGAACGGGCGAACGAGCCTTGCTGCCGGTCCGCTGTCGCGGGAAGTGCCGAAGAAGGCGGCGAGGGCGAGCGTGAGGGCGGTGACCGTCGGGAACGTCGCGCTCTCCCCGCCAAGGCGGTCGCCAAAGGCGCTGCCCCAATGGGCGAGGAACTTCGGCACCGCGAGGAGCTGCTTCGGCGTCGCGGAATAGCCCTTCACTTCATCGAGGCCCCGCTTGATCGCGTAGGCGCCAACGCCCTGAATGTACTGGGCATAAATCGGAACGAGCGGCACCGCGGCGACGACGAGCGCCGCCGTCACCACCGCCAGGAACCGGAGCCGCTTTTTCGGGGCCGCCGTCGCCAGGATCCCGAAGCCGAGAAAAGCGACCGCCGGAGCGACGTAGAGGGCGAGGTTTGAGCTCGCGGCGAAGGTCTCGAAGATCAGCGGGACGAGCAGAAAGAGCTGACGAAACCGCGGCTTCCGCGCCGTCCCGAGGAGGGCCCACGCCAGGTAGGGGAGCCACTGGGTCTGCTCGAGGCCCGGGTGATCGAGCTGATGGAAGCGGTAGGCGGAGAACGCGTACAGGAGCCCAGCAAGGATCCCGGCGGCTCGGCGCCAGCTCCGCTCAAACCTGTCGCCTGTTTCGCCGAAGTCGCCACCGGAGGCGTCCCGCACGAAGAGGTACATCGCGTGGGCGGCGAGCGGAAACGAGAAGAAAAGCCCCAGGTTGATGAGGAGCAGGTAGTCGTCGGTGAAGGCGCGCAGCGGCAGCAGCAGCACCGAGAGGCCGATGCAGGGATCGGTCGTCGTGAACGTAAGCGGGTGCGGGTAGAAGAAGTCGGCGTCGAGGAGCCGGAGCCCCGGCCGCAGCCCAAGCAGGAAATCGTGGGTGACCCGCGTGAAGTGGGCGTTGAGGTAGGGGTCGTCGTAGCCGAGGTCGGCGGTGTGCGTCCGCGCGAGCCCCGGCAGCGGCTGGAGCATCGCGTAGGCGGCG
>JAAFHJ010000652.1 GCA_013298325.1 Myxococcales bacterium
GTTCGTGATGGCCGGCGTAATTCACCTCGGCGAAGGGGTTGATGGAGGCGCCGAGGGGGCCGCGGAAGGCACGAGCGGCGCCGTCAAAGGGGCGCTCGAGAGCGTCGGTCATGGCGCCGACGTCGACGTAGATGGGCCCGACCTGGACATCGACGGCGATGGGGCCGGCCACGGCGTCCTCGGCCTCTTCCGCATGCGGAACGTGCCGATCACCGTCTCCGGCTCTATCCTCGCGTTTTTCTCGTGGATCTTCTCCTTCGGGATCCTCTTCGCCGCGGCAAAAACCGGCCACGCGCTCCCCTCCGCGGCCCAGCTCGCCATTACGTTTCTTGGGGCTCCGCTCCTGGCGCTGCCGCTCACGAAAGCGGTCACCCTCCCCCTCGCGCCGCTCCTGAATACGCGGCGCGCAAAGACCGCAAAAGACCTCGTCGGCGCGATTTGCACGGTGCGGACGGGAGAAGCAAACGACCGCTTTGGCGAGGCGACCGTCCCCGACACCGGTGCCGAGCTCGTCCTTCGCGTTCGCGTCGAGGGCGGAACGATGAAGCGCGGTGAGCAGGCGGTCATCCTCGGCTGGGACGCCGAGCGCGAGGAATACATCGTCGCCCCCCTCGAAGAGCCGCTCCGCGACGCGATCAAATAGAGGCGCTGCTTCACACGCACGCAGGGGAGTTGCCGGGAAAACGCGACACGTTCGTCCTCGCCCGCTAGCGCGGATCGAGGAACAACTTCCGGCTGCTGAACGGTCCGATTTGCGTTCCTTGACGGCCCTATGCGTGCGAGCGTTCGCGCTACGATCCGCGGGGGAATGCGTCACCTGTGACGCTTCGCGCCCGGATCAAGGAAACGAGCGCGTAAGCCATGCACGAGTACCTCCCTTTCGTTCTATTGTTCGTCGCCGGACTCATCATTGTCTTCGGGATCGGCGCCCTCTTTTCCCGCTTTTATCGGCAGGTGGAACAGGGGAAGGCGCTCATCATCAACACCTCCCGCGCAGATCCGCACGTGACCTTCACCGGAGCCCTCGTGCTCCCCGTCGTGAACCGGGCCGAAGTGATGGATCTTTCTGTAAAGACGATCCAGATCGATCGCCGCGGAAAAGAAGGTTTGATCTGCAACGACAATATTCGTGCAGACATTAACGTTACGTTCTTTGTTCGTGTGAACAAAACGTCGGAAGACGTGCTCAAGGTCGCGCAATCGATCGGTTGCGCGCGTGCGAGCGACCCGCGGACGCTCGTCGATCTCTTCCAGGCAAAGTTCTCGGAAGCGCTCAAAACTGTCGGTAAACACTTCGATTTTGAGCAGCTCTACACGAAGCGTGACGAGTTCAAGGACGCGATCATCAAGGTCATCGGGAAGGACCTCAACGGGTTCATCCTCGACGACGCCGCGATCGACTACCTGGAACAAACGTCCCTCTCCGAGCTCGACCGTGACAACATCATGGATGCCGAAGGCATCCGCAAGATCACGGCGCTGACCGTTGAGCGGAACGTTCAAACGAACGATCTCCGTCAAAAAGAGCGTATGGAGATGGGGAGCCAGAACCTCTCCGCCGACGAAGCGATGTTCCGCTTTGAACAGCGGAAAGCGGAGGCCGAGGCGAAGAAGAATCGCGAGATCTCCGTCGCCCAAAACCGCGAGACCAACGAAGCGGCACGCCTCGCGCTTGAAGAGCAGAAGCGCACCCAACTCCTCCAGCAGAAGACGGAAGAGGAGACGGCGATCGCCGGAGAAGTGAAGCTTCGCGGCATTGCGATTGCCCAGAAGAACAAGGAGCGCGAGGTCGCCATTGAAGTGGAGCGTGTCGAGAAGGCGCGCCAGCTCGAAGTCGTCGCCCGCGAACGGGAAGTTCAGGTCTCCGTGCTCGCCCGCGACAAGGACCTCGAACTCCAGAAGAAGGAGATCGCCGATGTCGTCCGCGCCCGCATCGCCGTCGACAAGACGGTCGCCGCCGAGGAAGAACAGATCAAGGATCTCCGCACGATTTCCCAGGCGAATCGCGAGAAGGAAGTCGTCCGACTTGGCGCGGAAGCGCAAGCCCAAGAGACGCTCGTCAAGCTCGTGAAGGCGGCGGAAGCCCAAGAAGAGGCGGCGAAGCACAAGGCGCGGGAACGCATCCTCGTCGCCGATGCCGACCTTGAGACCGCCGACAAGGTCGCCCGGGCGAAGATCCGCATCGCAGAAGGGGTCCAGGCCGAGGAGGCGGCGAAGGGGCTCGCCCAGGCACGCGTCCGTGAGGCCGATGCCATCGCCTTTGAAAAGCAGGGGCTCGTCGAAGCCCGCATCGCCCTCGAAAAGGCGAGCGCCAGCGCACAAGGGGAAGAAAAATCGGGATTTGCGCGGATCGCCGTCAAGAACGCCGACGCCGACGCCATCCAGAAGCTCGGCGTCGCCGAAGCGACCGTCGTCCGCGAGAAGATGACCGCCGAGGCGGCCGGCATCCGTGAGAAGGCCGACGCGATGCGCGTCCTCGACGACAGCTCCCGCGTCCACGAAGAGTTCCGCCTCACCCTCGAAAAGGACCGCACCGTCCAGCTCGAGTCGATCAAGGCGCGGACGGAACTTGCCCACTCCCAGGCGGAGATCCTCGGGAAATCGCTCGCAAATGCGAAGTTCAACATCGTCGGCGGCGACGGCGCGTTCTTCGATCGCTACGTGAAGGCGATCAGCGTCGGCCAGTCGATCGAAGGGGCCCTCGGCGAGAGCCCGACGCTCCGCGCGGTGGCGAAGGACCTCACCGGAATTTCCGCCGGCGCCGATCCCGAGCTGGCCGCCTTGATCGAGCGGTTCACGAAGGGGGACAAGGACGCGAAGCAGAAGCTTCTCGGACTGATTAAGTCGGACAAGTAGCTTTGTCTTCCGCGGGTCCGAGCGCCAGCAAACAA
>JAAFHJ010000653.1 GCA_013298325.1 Myxococcales bacterium
TTTTTTTTTTTGTCGCCGTCGATGTCGCCCATGCGCAGCGAGCTGCTGTATTTCGGGTCGTCCCACCCGGCCGCGTTCGAAATCGCCACCGTGGGGGTCGCGGCGCCAAAGCCGGTCCCCGTCGAGAGGTGGCACCAGAGCCCCGCGCCGCCACGGCCACAGACGTCGGCCTTGCCGTCCCCATTGACGTCGGTCGTTCGCGGCGGGGCGTAGCTTGCGAGGTCGCGGTGGAGCGCCTCCAATTCGCACACATCGCCGTCATCAATCACGCCATCGCAGTTATCGTCTTTCCCGTTGCAGACTTCCGCTGCGCACGAATTCGATGCAACCGCGAAGGCCTTCAAATCGGCAAGGGTGCCATTAAAGCGATTGAGATCGACGCCGCCGGAAATGCCGGGAACGCTCCCCTTGTCCGTGTATTGGAAGAAGGCCCAATCGGCCCAGGGGGTCGGCAAGTTCGGGCAACCATTCGTATAATAACTGATCCAGAGCGGCGTCTTTGACCAATCCGAGGATTTTACCTGGGGATCCCAAAACCAGGTCCCGGTGTAGATCATCGGCTTCTTGCCAGTGCCCGCCTCGATACGGTCGATAAAGGTATGAAGTTTCGCAACAATCGTCGCCGCGGGGACGCCGTCGGTCGCTTCGACGTCGGCGGTCACCGGGAGGTCTTCCGCAGCGAGCTTGCCGACCTTCGCAATCACGATGTCGGCCTGTTGAACCGGGTCTTTGCCGGGGCGGAAAAAGTGGTAGGTCCCGCGAATGAGCCCGACGCGCTTTGCTTCGCTCCAATAGGTGGGGAACTGCGGATCTTCAAAGGTACCGTCGCCGGTGCGGACGATGGCGAACTCAATCCCAGACGCCTTCACGGCATCCCAGTTGATCGTCCCCTGGTAATAGGAGACATCCATCCCTGGTGTCGTCGCCCCTTTCGCGCAGACGACGAGCGGCGCCGTCGTCGTTCCGACGTCTCGCTCGTCGCCACCGCAGGAAAAAAGCGGGGCTGCGAGGGCAGCGGCGAGGCCGAGGGCACGGGTCCGAAGCGTCCGTCCGCGAAGCGGGAGACGGCGCGGAGTTCGATGCGTACGCATTTTGCCGGTCTAACCCGAAAGGGGGGCCGCGGGGAGGGGACGGCGGGCGATTCCGAGCAAAAACCCTTGCCGCAGAGCGTCGCTCGGTGGCGTATGGGGCCATGACGGACTTCCGAAGCGACTACCTAAACTTCGACGCCCTCCAAGCCGCCGCCACCGGCCTCGCCGCTCGGTTCGCGGACGTGTGTAGTATACAGTCGATCGGAACGAGCGAGCAGGGGCGCGAACTCCTCCTTCTGACGGTCGGTACGCCCGACGCCCGCGAGGAGCGGCGCCCGGCGTTCTGGATCGATGGGAACATGCACGCATCCGAGCTCTGCGGGACGAACGTGTCGCTCGCGATCGCCGAGGCGGTGGCGAAAATTCATGCCGGCGAGGCGACCTACGGCCTCAACGAGACCCAGCTCGCCACCGTCAAGAATGTTGTGTTTTACATCCTTCCGCGTATGAGTCCCGACGGGGCGGAGGTGATCCTCAACGAGGGGCGCTACGTGCGGTCGAACCCGCGCAACCGACGCCAGCGGGGAAAAAAGGCGTATTTCCGCCTCGGGGACGTCGACGGGGATGGCCAGGTCGCGCTCTTGCGCAAGCGGGACGTGACCGGTGAGTTCGTCGAAAGCGCCGTCGTTCCCGGCTGGATGGTGCCCCGGGGACTCAACGACGAAGGCCCCTTCTACAAGATCTTCCCCGAAGGATTCGTCGAGAACTGGGACGGAAGAAATATCCCCGATCCGTACTTCCTCGACGACAATGATGTCGATTTGAATCGCAACTTCCCCTACGGCTGGAAGCCGGAACCGGAACAGGGCGGCGCCGGCCTCTACCCGCTTTCCGAGCCGGAGTCGCGGGCGGTCGTCGAGTTCACCGCGAACCATCCCGAGATCTTCGCGTGGTCCAACTACCACTGCTTTGGCGGCGTCTACATTCGTCCGTCGGGGACGGTGCCCGACGGCAAAATGGACGCTGGCGATCTCGCAATCTGGAAGGAAATTTCAGATATTGCGGAGGCCCACGGCAAATACCCGATGGTGAATGGCTTTGAAGAGTTCACCTACACGGCCGACAAGCCCCTCTACGGCGATCTCGTCGACTACGCCTGGGAACAGCGCGGCATCTACGCATGGGCGTGTGAACTATGGGACCTTTTCGAGCAGGTAGGTCTGCCCAAGAAGAAGCGCTTTGTCGACCGATACAATGAGCTTTCTCGCGAAGAGATGGAGAAGGTTGGCGTCTGGGATCGGGAGAAGAACAAAGGAAGAATCAATCGCCCGTGGAAGGCGGTCGAGCATCCTCAGTTCGGCGCCGTCGAAGTCGGCGGAATGGACGTTCGCGTCGGCCTGTGGAACCCGCCGAACGAGCAGCTCGGCGCCGTTTGCGACGCGCAAATCGCCATGATTCTTCGTGTGGCCGCCCTCGCCCCCCACGTTTCCGTAACCGCCACGACCGTCGAACGCCACGGCGAGCGGGCGACGGTTGAGGTCACGATCACGAACGCCGGCTACCTCCCGAGCTACGTCGTTCCGAGCAAAAAAGCGCTCGAACACAGCGATCCGATCCGCGTCGAGGTCCTCGATCGGAGCCGCCTCGTCGACCCCCACCGCGCGATCGTCACCGTCGGCCACCTGGAGGGTTGGGGCCGCGGCAAACATGCCCACAGCATCTTCGGCCTCGAGAGCCGTGGGAGCGTCTCGCACGGCTTTGCCCGTTTCGAGGTCCACGCGGGGGACGCATCGCCGATCGCCCTCTCGGTCAGCGCCCCACGCCTTGGCACGCGCACCGTGCACGTGCG
>JAAFHJ010000635.1 GCA_013298325.1 Myxococcales bacterium
CCCCGTTTGGGGAACTTCCAACGGCGGAGCGCCCCCTTCACGCAGGCGGCGACGCTCGGGGTTGCTGCGGTGACGAACGCGTCGACGACGGCGCCCGACGGCGCGACTTCCAAGGTGGCGACGGTCGACGTCGCTGCATCCCCCGAGAAACAGGCGCGTTGCAGCGCGGCATCGTTCTTTTTCGCGACCGCGACCGCTTCGTCGTCGGTGAGCAACGGTCCGGTTCCGAAGGTCGAAAGGCCAACGCGCGCGGGGGGTAGCGCCATCCCGCCGCAGGTCGTCCCGGGGACGTGACCCACCGTCGGTGCGCCGACTTCCCCCGCGGAACTCGCTCGAACTTGGGAATTCGCAGCGCTCGGCCCCGAAAGAGCCGGCGGTGGAGCCCCCGCCGACGCGGACGCAACAGGAGCAGACGTGGCCGGAGGCCTACTGTCGTCAACGCGGGAGTCGGCCCGCGAACAGGCGATCGCAAGTCCCGCTGCGACGACCACCGCCACGCTGGCGCCCGCGTTGAGCCATGGAATACGCCTGTTCATGCGTCTTGCTCCGGTTCCGCCGGCGCTTCGTCGGCTTCGATCTGCGCCTTCATGTGGAGGAAGAGGCTCTGCACGAGCGAGAGCGTCGGCACCGCGAGGAGCGCCCCCACGCCGCCGAACCAGTGCTCGCCAGCAAGCAGCGCGAAGACGACAAGAACCGGGTGGATCTTCGCGGAATCGCCGAGGATCTTCGGGTTCAAGAAGTTCGCCTCGAGCTGATGGATCCCCAAGATCCAAAGGAGCACGAAGGCCGCTTTGCCGGGGCTCTGGGTGAGCGCGAGGGCGACGGCGGGGACCGAGCTCACGATGGCGCCGAAGATCGGAATGAGCGAGCCGACCGTCGCCACCAGCGCCATAACCGGCCAGTATTTCAGCCCGCAGAGGCCGAAGCCGATCGCCGAAAGGGCGCCGTTCACGAGGCAGATCACAAGCTGCCCGCGGACGACGCCCGAGAGGCCGCTGTCGGCGCGGTCGAGGAAAGCGCGGAAGGAAGCGCGGGCGTCCGGCGGCGCAAGCGACTGGAAAAACGAGAGAATACGCTCGCGCGTGAGCATCACGTAGGCGGCGAGCATCAGCGTGATGCTGAAGATAAAGATGCCGCGGGACACCCCGGCGACGACCTCGCGCCCGAGCTTCACGAGCTCGAGGGTGTTCGTCTTTGCGTACTCGAGGGTCTTCTGGACGGCGGTCACCACGAGCTTGTTCGGGTCAAAAGCCTCGCGCGCCGCCTGTTTCGTCGGCTCGACGACGAAAGTCCCGTGGTCCTGTTTGACGACGACGCCCGACTTCACCTCGACCGAATAGGAGCCGTCGGCGCCCGGCCGGAGCACGAAGGCCGGCTCGTCCCGTTTGAGCTGCTCGTCGTCGTCTTCGTGCTCCTCGCGGGCCGGCGTGAGCCCCGCCTGGGCGAGCTGCCCCTGGATTTGGGGGACCCAGCTCGTCTTCACGGTCCGCACGATCTCCGGCCACTCGTGGCGGAGCGCGCCGACCTCGCGCCCGACGCGCGGCACCGCCAGCCGGAAGAAGCCACCGAGCGTCCCGAGGACGACGAAATAGACGAGCAAAATCGCAGCGCCCCGCGGCACTTTCCGCGCCTCCGCCCAGGAAACGAGCGGCGTGAGCACGTAGGCGACGACGAGCGCGAGGACGAACGGCAGCAGGATCGCCCGTGCCGAAAGGAGGATGCCGACCGCCATAACCGCGGAAACGGCCACGAAGATCATTCGCGCCTGAGAACGCGACGAAGAGCGCGACGGAGAACGCGACGGAGAACGCGACGGCGTGGCGGAGGCGGGCTGCGGTTCGGGGGCTTCGCTCATCGGCGCGGCACGCTAGCGAAGTTTGCGAGGGGGCGTCAGGCGCAATGCTCGGCCGCGCAACGGAGGGCCCGGCGAATCGCTGCGCGTTTGGGGGTGATGCCTGCGCGCGAAAACGGCGATTGAAAGGCGCGTTGAACCCGAGTTACCTTCATCGGTTACCCCAAACACCGCGCGGCGATCCGCGCAGGAAGCTGGACACCCCCCGATGTTCAAATCACTCCCGAAACGCCCCCTCGTTCTCGCCGCCCTCGCCGCCCTTGCCGCCCTTGCGATTACCGCCGTCGCCTACGCGGCGCTCCCCGGAACGCCGGTAGGTCCTCGTTTTTCCTGCCCGAGCGGCACCCTCGTCGCGATCGGCGACCAGGTCTCCTGCCGCGTCGACGGCGCAGGCCCCCAGACGACCCAATCGACAGACGCCGTCTGCCCCGCCCGCCTCGCCGGCGCTATCAAATCGGGCAACCCGGATGGGCTCTACGCAGTGCAGGGCCGTTGTTACGAAGGCAGCGTCTCCTGCAACGAGGGCGACCTACTGCGGGCCCAGAAGGCCGCCCAGGGGCCGTTGTCCCCTCCCGCGTGCCCCGCCGGCCAGGTGTGCAGCGAGTGGCAGCTCGATCCGCAATTGGGCCCGAACGACCGCGGCAGGCGCGTGATGTGCGTTCGGACCGCGAGCGCTGCCGGTTTCGTCGCGCCGGTCGCCAAGTAACTTCCACCCCGACCGACGACAAAGCCCGAAGATCGCTCCGATCTCCGGGCTTTGTTGTCGGCGAGATTCCGGCATTACAGCTGCAGAAAGAACGTACCGATGGGGCCGAACGATTCCTGGTTGAAGGCGTTGGCATCGAACTCCGCGCCGTCTCTCGCTTCGCGGACGGACGCGTTCTTCAGGAAGACGTAGCCGACGCCGTCGGAGAGGATCCCTCGGTTCCCGCCGAGCGCCACGTCCATGTCCGGCCCGTACAGCGACATGACCCACCGAAATTATTCGATAAAAATGGGATCCTGAACCCAAACGGGCGTGGAACCGATGTAAGACGCAACATCGTCGTCCCCGGCACTCCTCGGCTCGCGGCGGACCTGTCTGGAAGTC
>JAAFHJ010000064.1 GCA_013298325.1 Myxococcales bacterium
CGCCGTCCGAGTTCGGCATGCGCCTCGACGACGCCCCGATGGTCGCCTCGGCCTTCGATGCGGCCGGCGTCACCCTCGTGCTCCACGGCCACCGCCACGTCAGTGAGCAGCGCCAACCGGCCGGGTGCCGGTTCACGTTGCTTGCGAGCCCGTCGTTCACGCTCGGCTGCCGCAGTGGCGATCGCCCCAGCTGGTGGAAAATTGCGCTCGGCGAGCACGCGCGGACCGAGCGCGTCCTCCTCCCCGAGCAGACGACAGGGGACGCTGTTGCTGCGACGGTCCCGGTCGATGCGCCGAGCGGTGAGCTTCCGCTCCTCGACGACGAAGACGACGCCGGCGAAAAACGTGCAGAACGCACCGATTCCACCCGCGACCTGCTCCGTGTCGTCGGCGACGCCGCGCGGAACATGCTCCCGTGGAAGACGCGTAAGTAACTGCGAAGATAGCTTATTTGGCGGCGTCGACCGTCGCGTCACTCGTGGCGTCGGTGGCCGCATCGCTCCCCGTGTCACTGCCGCCATCGGTGGTGGTGCCAGTATCGGAGCCGGCATCGGGGACGAGCAAGAAGGCGCAGGCGGTCGCCGTCTCTGGAGCCTTCACGGCGGCGCAGTCGCTGTTGATCGCGGCAACGCAGCCGTCAATGGTGCTCCCCCGCGGACTGTCGCCGGAAGCAAGTCCATGGAGACATTGGTCTTTGTAGTACGCGATGCAGTTATCGACGTTGTCTGCGCCGTTCGCAAACGGCCCCGGAAGGTCGATGCCGCAGGCGGGGGCGCGCCGGCAGCGAGCCGTCTCGATCGCTTCGCAGGCGTCGTTCCCGCGCCCCTCGGAGCCGCACGCCGTCGCTAAAATCCCGAGGAGTATCGAAAGCGTACCGGCGATCGCGACGCGCGCGGCGAGCCGCCACTGGCTGCGCGCCGGAGGGACGAAGGGCGAGAGGGCCGCACGGGAGCGAGAAACCATTCCGCTCCGCTAGCGACCTTGCATGGAAAAGGGCAAGATTTTGCTTTCTTGGCGCCATTTCAGGAAAGGTTGCCGGCAATGATTCCCGCGTTTGTTCTTGCGGCCGGCGTTGGAAGCCGACTTCGACCACTGACCGACGACCTCCCCAAGCCGCTCGTGCCGGTCGGCGATCAGAGCGCCTTAGCCACAATCGTTGCACAGCTCCGCCGCGCCGGTTTCCTCGCGATCGTCGCAAATGCTTGGCACGCCAAAGCGCGTCTTCAGGAGGCGGCCGTGACGCTCGGCCTGCGTGTTTCCGACGAGGAGACGCTCCTCGGAACCGCGGGGGGGCTCGTCGGTGCTGCCTCGGCGCTCGGTCCTGGAGACGTGTTGGTCTGGAACGGCGATATCCTCGCCGGCGTCGATCCTTCGTTGGTTGTTGCCGCCCACGGGGCCGGCCGTGCAGGGACGCTCGTCGTCCGTCCGCTCGCCGGGCCGCCATCCATCGGTGCCGGAAACGTCGGCCTCGATGGCGCTGGCCGCGTCGTTCGCCTTCGCCAGGAGGTCTTCGGCGAGGAGGTCCAAAGCGCAGAATTTTTAGGAATTCACGTTGTTGGCAGGGCGCTTCGTGAAGCACTTCCGGCAGTCGGCTGCCTGGTCACCGACGGGTACCTTCCCGCGCTGCGTCGCGGGGCGACCGTCGGCAGTTATGTGTATGACGCACCTTTTTTCGACGTCGGCACCCCGGAAAGCTACCTCGCTGCAAACCGCGCTTGGCTTGCGGCGAGGCAGCAAATTTCCTGGTTGGGAGAGGGGGCCGTCGTCACTGGCTGTGCCGAAGGGGCGGTCGTTGGCGCCGCCGCGTTCGTCGACGGAAATGTGCATAATGCAGTGATCTGGCCAAACACGCGCGTCGTTGGAGACGTTGTCGATGCCATTGCCACGCCGGCGGGGATCATTCGCCTCGGAACAGCCACGGCGTAGCGTCGCCGCCAACCACCAGAATTCCGCTCGAAAATGCGCGGACGAGTCGCCCGTCGGCGCGTGCGTTCGGGCCGGGAACGACGCTGGTTCCGTTCGCACGTACGCGGTGGACGACGAAGGCCCCCGCTTCCACGCCGCCGACGAGGACGTCGTTCGTTGCGGAAGCCACCGCCGTCCGATGGGTCGCCGGTGGCAACGAGGGGAGGGGAGTCACCGGGCAGGTCGGCGCGCAAACGGTGTCCAGAAGGGTGAGAGATCCGTCCTCGGCAGCAACCAGCACGCGCTGCGAATCCCAGGTTGCGAGCGCCAATCCGGTACGAGAATCCGCGTTTGTAGAGAGGGGGCGAATTGACGAGGTTCCGTTTGTCGTTGCGTCCAAAATGAGTTCGGCCCCGGGCGCTGTTTCGGCACCGCCGACGACGACAAGGCCAACACCGGGGACCTGGACGAGCGCCGCCCCCTTCCGTGAAGCCTGTAAAAGAAGCGGCTCGAGGGTGCCATCGCTCGCTGCGCGAATACCGCGTGCCGACGGCGTGGTCGTCCGCGTCCCGCCGATCAGGAAGCTGCCGCCCGAAGGGGTTCGCACAGTTGCTCCGCCCGCAACGTCAGCAAATCGAAGATTTGTCGGCGGATCGATGGGATAGAAAGCGCGAGCGTTCAAATCGAGAACTTCGGCGGTTGCGCGCGCAAAGTCGGAGCCTTCAATGACCAAAAGTGCGTCCGTCGTCGCGAGGAAGGCATTCGCGACGGCGGCCGGCCTCAAGGCGATCGGCCCCGAGCGCCGGCTGCGGCCGTCGAGGACGGTCAGCGTCCCGTCTGCGAGCCCCGCCACGAGGTTCCCATCGCTCGTTCCGACGAGCGGCGCCTGGTCGCCAAGGGCGAACGGGGCGGCGGTGAGTGGGGCGAAGGTTCCGGTCCGCTGGAGGAGCATTGGGCGCGAGGAACCTACTGAAAACAGGCCAGTTTCGCCGACGAGGGCGAGGCGGCCGTCTGCCGGATCGGTGACTCGGAGCGCCAGGTTGATCACCTCGCCGGCGGTCAAGTCGCCCACGGTGAGCGTCGTCGTCGGGACCTTCACCGTCTTGGTCGCGAGCGTTGCGCCGAGCGCGTTTTCGACGGTCAGCGTGCCGGCTACGGCATCGAGGTTCGCGAAGGCGTCGCTCGTTGCAAGAACGACCGGAATTTCTTCGGTAACTGGCGCCTCGCTGCAGGCGCCTGCGGCGAAGAGTGTGGCAACGACCCCGAGGCAAAAACGCAGGCGACTCATCGGCGGCGCAATCGAGCACGAGCCTGGAACCCGGTCGTCGGTTTTGGACGACTTTACGTCGACCGTCGGCTACCCCGCGATAAATTTGGCCCGACGCGAAGCCGCGCTATACCGGAGGCCTATGTCTCGGAACGGAAACGCTAGTGAAGGGGTTCGCGATCTCGAACGCATCCAGGAGTCCGAAAACGGAGACCGGGGGCCGAAGCTGTCGACGCTCGCCTTCGTCGCTGCCGGCGGCGCCTGCATCGCTTTCGCCGCCATGACGCTTGGCGTCGCCCGAAACACGAAAAGCGACGCGAAGGCCGATCCGCTCGGCGCGCTCGTCTCCGCGCAGAAGGTCGCCGCGCCGACGAAGGCGACCGACCTCAACGCGAAAGATGTCACTTTTCCGGGGATCTTGAGCGATCGCGAGACTCCGACGACCGCCCTCGCCGCCGTTCGCGGAAAAGAGGAGACCACACCGGGGCCGGGCCTGGCGCGCGCCGTGGAAGACGGCCTCCCGCCGACTGCAGGAGACCGCCTCCCGATCGCTCCGCTCCCCGCGGGGAACGTCCTCTCGGCGACGTCGGTCACGACGAATCCGCGAGATACATTGACGAAAGTTGCCGCAGCAGGTTCCACCGACGAGCCGCAAGCGATGGCTCCGAAGGGCTCCGAAGGGCGCTATTCGCTTCAGGTCTCGAGCTTCAAAGAAGAGAAGGAAGCTGAGGCATTCGCAAACCAGCTTCGTACGCGTGGTCACAAGGCGTATGTCGTCGCAGTGGACATCAAAGAGCGCGGCGGCCGTTGGTACCGGGTGCGCGTCGGACCGTTTGCGTCCCAGCAGCAAGCGGCCGCTTACCGGAATGAATTCGAGAAGAAAGAGCACGTCGTTCCCTTCGTGGTGAACCCCGACAAGGACAAGGGGGACGAGGTCGCCAAAGGGAAAAAGCTCGCAAAGGTCGATTGAAGCGACGTTTCTTATAGAAAAGAGCATCCGAGCCAAGGCGCAGGGTGCTCTTTTCATTTTGGGGAATTCCATGGCAGCAAAGCGTCGCGATCGTCAGCGCGCAGCAGAACTGGGGGCCCAGGAAACCGCGCGCAAAGCGGAGGAACTCCCGCGGCGCGCTCGCGTGCTCGGGATCGTCGCGAGCGACAAGACCTTCGCGAAGCGGCCGCTCGGCGGATCGGCGGGGGCTTTCGTCTGGGCGGGCAAGTGCATTCATTGCAACGCCCAGCTCTCCGTCGCGCTCGATGGCACCCTGCTCGGCGTCGCCACCGTCGAGCACATCGTCCCGCGCCACCATGGCGGCGGCGATAGCGTGGAAAATCTCGCGCTTGCCTGCGCCCGCTGCAACGGCGGGAAGGGGATCCGGCACGACGGGAAGCCGCGCGGCGACGCCAAACTCGAAGCGATGATCGCGCTCCTCCAGAAGCGGCGCGCGGAACGATGGCGCGACCCCGCGGGAAGCGTGTAACGGAGAGAGATGGAAGCACCGCCGCCGTGGAGCTACGGAGCATTTGCTGCGGTCCTTGCTCCGTTTTTCGTTCGGTTTTTCGCTGACGACCGTGAGAAGCGCCTGCGCGCAGCAACGGAGAAAAGTCTGCAGGATGCAGGCATCGCGCGGGTGCGTTCGCCGGGATCTAGCGACGCAAAATCAGAGACTTAGACCTTCGCTTTCGAGGCTCGACCATGGCTCGACTTTTTGCCCTCCTCGGAAATCGTGCCGACGTCGCCCCGCGGATCCTCGCGGAAGAGGCGCCGCGGCGTGCGCCGTTTCGCTCGGATCGCCCGTTTGTTTGGGGGGCCGGGTTCTACCAGGGGGGCGATGTCCTGCTCCGGCGCCGTCCGATGGCGGCCGGGGAAGTGTCGCTCACGACGATGGCCGGCGACCTTCGAACCGATTGCGTGATTGGTGTCGTTGAGGAGGCGCTCCGCGAAGATGGGCGCACGCTGCAGGCCGACGACGCCGGGCCCCATCGCTGGCGCCAATGGCTTTTCGCCGGCACGAATATCTTCCCCGGCGGAAATCTTGCCGGCGGCGACGCGCGAGCACGTTTACTCGCGGATCTTCCTCCGTTTTTGCGCGCGTCGCTGCGCGGCGATGGCGACAGCGAGCTCGCGTTCCATGTCTTCCTCTCGTTCCTCCACGATGCGGGAATGTTGCAAGTTGCAACCATTCCAACCGACGCGATCCTTGCGGCGATCCGCGGGTTGGTCGGCCAAATCGAGGCGGTGGCGGCCGAGTTCGGCGGCGGCTCGGTCGGGAATGTTCTCGTGACCGATGGCGACCGCGTCGTCGCCTATCACGGCGCGGATCGGACGCCGGACGGGCGCTCTGCCCGCATGATTCTTCGGCGCTGGGAAGGGGAGGAGGCGGCAGCCGCGCTCGTTGCCGACGACTTCCAGCTCCGGGCGAAGGTGCCGTCGCCGTCACGCCTCCACTTTTCCCTTCTCGTTGCAGACGACGTCTCCGAAGATGACGGCGATGCCCGCTACACACCTGTTGCCTCGCGCCACGTCGTCGTCCTCACGCGCGACCGCGGCGACGAACAACGGGTCGAACCTGTCTAAGTCTATGAAGAACTTGCGTGTTTTAGGTTTTGCGGCGATCGTCACCGCCTGTGGGGCTGCCGAGCGCACGCCCGTCGCCGCCGGCGCCTCTGCAGAGGGGGCTCCGCCGCGTCTTCCGGATGGCGTTGCCCTTGAGGCCGCGCCCGCGCGTACGCAGCCGGCCGATGAAGCGACCGCTGGCGCCGTCGCGACACTCCGTGAGCCGATTGCCGACGCACGCATCGTCGCCGTTCTCAATCGCTATTTCGACGCGTGGGTTGACGAAAATTCCTCCACGCTTGCAGAACTGGTCGCTCCGGATGCGCAGCTCGTTGGTGGGACGATGGGCCGCTACGGTGGAGGGGCCCAACCGCTCCTCGCGCAGGCGAATAATCGCTTTCGTAGCTCCGACTACCATCGCCTCGTCGGAGTTGCGTTCGTTCGCTACGAGACGCTTCGCCGTCAGAGCTATCTCGAAGCTTCTGACGCCGCAAACACCAAGCGTTACCCGAACTTGAAGCCGGGGGATGAGGTCGCTACTGTCGACATCGACGGGAGCGCGTTCTTCGGGGAGCAGCTCTTCAACGACCACATCGCGCTGGTAATCCGTCGAAAAGATCGCCGTTTGATCATCGTCGGCGTGCTCGAAGATAACGACTGAACCGTCACACAACGGCCGGCTGGCGAGGGAGGCCGAGGCGGTCGGTTATCGCATTGAGGGTGGCATCGGCGTCGGCGAGGAGTTCTTCCCGGGGACCGATGTTTGTGAGGAGGAAATCGGCGGCGGCCCGGCGGTCCTTGGGGGTCGCTTGGGCGTCGATCCGTCGTGATGCTTCCGCGCGATCGATGCCATCTCGTTCGCAGAGACGCTCCTCCTGGATCGGGCGCGGCAGATCGACGACGACGAGCGGGCGAAACGCATCGGCGAGGCCGAGCTCAATCAGCAGCGCCGCCTCGTAGCAGGCGAGCGGGTGGCCGGCGGCCGCAAGCGCTTCCTGGCGAGCGGCCGTCTCGACGGCGACCCGCGGATGGGTGATTCCGTTCAGGGTGGCGCGTGCGTTCGGATCGGCAAATACCAGATTTCCGAGGACTTTTCGGTCGAGGGATCCATCGTCGGCGAGGACGCGACCGCCGAAGGCGGCAACGACGGCGGCAAGCCCTTCGGTCCCCTTGGCGACGACGGCGCGGGCGACCTCGTCGGCATCGATGACCGGAATCCCGCGGGCACGAAAACGTGCGCCAACTGTGCTTTTTCCTGAAGCAATTCCGCCAGTAAGCCCAAAGAGATGCATCGCGCCCATCGCCCCGGAGGCTACTACGATTCCGCGCCGCCGTGCCTTCGAGTAAGAGCCGCTCATGGCGACGAACGATGCCCCCCCGCGATCCGGCGGCGACGCTGCCAGCGCCGCTGTTGGCCATCGGCGCGTTTCGCGACGCACCTTCGTCAAGGCGTTCGGCGTGGCACTCCTCGCAGCGGCGGGGGGCGTTGGCCTCGTCCGCAACCGCGGCTACGAGAAGCCGCCGGGGGCGAGACTTCTTGCATTGAGTGATTCGGAATATGCCATTGTTTCCGCGGTCGCTTTGCGCATTGCTGCCACCGATGGAGTCGACATGCCCAGTGCGGACGACGTAGGTGTGGCCCGGTGGGTCGACGCGTACGTGGCATCGATGGACGGGCCGCTGCGCCGCGATCTGCTACGACTTTTGCAGTATGTAGAGCAACTTGCGCCGACCGCCGTCGGCTACGCGTCGCGCTTCACGCGGCTTGCCGCACCCGAGCAGGACGTGGTGCTTGCGGGAATGGAAGCGAGCCGCATTCCGCTTCTCCGGGGGGCGTTCGGCGCCCTCAAAGGGTGTATCTACCTCGGCTACTATCGCGATTCGCGCACGTGGAAGGGGCTCGGCTACGAAGGGCCTCTCCTCGGGAGGACTCCATGACGCTCTTCGAAGAGGGGCGGAATCGCACCGGTCCGGCGACACTTACCGTCGATGCGGTCGTCGTCGGCCTCGGCGCCGGCGGTTCGATGGCGCTCCGGCAGCTGGCCCGCGATGGCGTCTCCGTGCTGGGGCTCGAAGCGGGCGGACGGCACACGCCTGCCCAATTCAACCAGCGCGAAGACGAAATGCTCCCGCTCCTTTTTCAGGATGGAGGCGGCCGTATGACCGCCGACCTCGCCATCCGCGTACTCCAGGGGCGCGGGGTTGGCGGGAGCACCCTCCACAACACGAACCTCTGCAAGCGGACGCCGAGCGCAATCTTGGAGCAGTGGGCCCTCGACTACGGCGTGAGCGGGGCGTCGGCTGCCGACCTCGATCGGAGCTACGCCGCCGTCGAAGCCGACCTCTCGATCACGGAAATTCCAGAGGACGCGATCAATGGCAACAATCGTCTTCTTCAAAGGGGAGTCTCCGCGCTCGGCTGGCGCGGGGGCGTGCTGCGTCACAACCGCGTCGGCTGCCGGCGTTCCGGGTTCTGCGAGCTCGGCTGCGCTTACGACGCGAAGCAGAACGCTGCGAAAATACTCGTTCCTCAGGCGATGGAAGCGGGGGGACGGGTCTTCTCCGACGCCCGCGTCGACCGCATTCTTCACGATGGAAGTCGGGCGACCGGCGTCGCCGGGACCTTCGTCGACGATGCAGGAAACGCGACTTTCCCCTTTGAGATTCGTGCAAAGATTGTCGTTCTTGGCGGCAGTGCGACCGGCTCGGCGGCGCTCGCGTTAGCGAGCAACGTGCCCGACCCCTACGACCGCTGCGGCCGCGGATTGCGCCTCCACCCGGGGAGCGTCGCTGCCGGCGTCTTTGAGCATCCGGTCGATGCCCACCGGGGAATTCCCCAGTCCTACGAGTGTACCGAGTATTTGGAGTTCGGCCGAGGCGCGGAGAAGCGCGTCTGGATCCTCACCGCCTTCGCCCATCCGATCGGCACCGCATCGATGCTCCCCGGCTTCGGGGTCAAGCACATGACACGAATGCGTAAGTATCGGCATTTGGCGGTATTTTCGGCCATGGTTCACGACGAAACGGAAGGGCGTGTGATTGCTGGCGAAGGGGGGCGACCAGTCCTCCAGTACGCGATGACCGAGGCAGACCGGCGCCAGCTTGCGATGGGCCTTCGCGCGTGTGGTCGGCTCTTGCTTGCCGCTGGCGCGACCGAAGTGACGTTCCCGGCGATCGACGCCCCCACGGTCACCACCGACGCGGCGCTCAACGCGCTTTCCATGGATTTTGTGCGCCCGCACACCCTTGCGATGAGCGCCGTCCATCCGATGGGGTCGATGGCGCTTGGCGACGACCCGAAGCGAAGTGTCGTCGCGTCGACCGGCGAGCACCACCAACTCAAAGGACTTTTCGTCGCCGACGGTTCCCTTTTTCCAACGAGCCTCGGCGTCCCCCCCCAGTGGAGCATTTACGCGTTCGCTCACCACCTTTCCCCGCACATGATCGACGCGATCAAACGCTAATTCCTCGACGCGGGAAACGAAAGAGCCTCTCGGAAACTCCGAGAGGCTCTTTTGCGTTTCCGCGATGCCGTGGTTACGGAATCAGGGGGCGCAGGTCGTCGGCGCCGTCGACGCCTTAGCGATCTTCGTCGGGACGGCGACTTCCTTCGCGGTGAAGCCGATGCCGATCGAAATGCCGTCGCAGGTGCCGCCGTTGTTCGCGCCGTTCACCATGCTGTCGCTGGAGCGCTCCGCGAGCGGGGCGACGACGTTGTCGATCTGGCTCGGGTCCTTGCAGAGGTCGGCGCTGATCGACGGGCCGACCGCCTTGAGCGTTTCGATGAGCTTCTGCGTATTGAGGACGCCCGCGATCACGCCGGTCTTGAGGTCGCTACCGCTGTGGGTGAACGTGATGATCGGCGACTCGATGTCGAGGGCGATCGCCGCGCCAGCGATCGTGAGCGAGAGGGTAAGCGTCTTCGTGCGACCGACGAACTGACCTTTGTTGATGTAGGCGCCGTCGAGGACGATCTTCGACTTGGTCACGTCGCCGTTCACGATGACGTTGTCGTACACCGGCCAGCTATCGGTCTTGTCGAAGGCCGGCTTCTTGCCGCCCGGGACGTCAAAGGCGGCCGCCGGGAAGATCTGCGCGGTGAGCGCGGTATTCGTCTGGTCGGCGGCGTCGGTGAGGCCGTCAACATCGAGCAAAACCGAGAAGTTGCCGTCGGTGAGGTTCGTGTTGACGCCGTCGACGTTGATCTTCAGGTTCGCGAGCTGGGCGAGGATCTTCGCGCCGAAGGCGTTGTCGATCCCGTTCGACCCGTCGGCGATCGGCTCGGCGACCCCCTTCGGCTTGCAGACGTCGGTCGCCTTCGGCTTGGTGACCTTGCTGTCGAGGTTGTAGCCGAGGGTCTTCCAGGCGTCGCCGACGCCGAGATTGAGGTTGTTGATCGCAAAGGTGCGTCGCGTCCCCTTGGAGGCGGCTGCCGCGCCCGTGGGCGCTGCGACCGGCTGGCCGGCGGTGGAATCGCTTGCCGCTTCGTCGTCGCTGCCGCAGCCGGTGGCGGCGAGGGTCGGGGCGAGGAGGCCGAAAAGGAGGGCGCCGAAGGTCTTCTTGAACGTCATGGTCGGTGGATCCTGGTGCGGGCGCGAATGCGCGAGGGGGCGTCGAGCGGGCACGGGCCGATCGGAGATGGCCGCGGAGCCCCGGGGAAGTTCCCACCGGAGCGGGACGCGCGCACCATACGAGAGCGCCGTGATGGAGCAAGGCGAAAGGGACGAACTCCAGCAAATTTCCTCGCAACAACGCGCTGCGTAAAGCGTCACCGCGTGTCCTTTTGCGCGACATCCCATGTATGATACATGCAAGTGCCGTCACGACCCTGGAGGAACCGGAGGGGGCGTAGTAGAGCCCCGCCGGTGAGCGAGTTCGTCCATCTCCACGTGCACACGCAGTATTCGATGCTCGACGGCGCGTTGAAGGTGAAGAACCTCGTCAAGCAGGCGACCGGGATGGGCATGAAGGCGCTCGCCGTCACCGACCATGGGAACATGTTCGGAGCGATTAGCTTCTACAAGACGGCCAAGGATGCGAATCTTCAGGCAATTCTTGGGTGCGAAGTCGACGTCGTGAGCAATGGCCGTCCTCCGGTCCACCTCCCCCTCTTGGCGAGTTCCGAGGAGGGGTACAAGAACCTCGTCTGGCTCGTCTCCCAGGGGCATGTGCGCTCGGCGTCGCCGGATATGCCGGCGATATCCCTCGAAGAAATCGGGGCTCGTTCGAAGGGCATCATCGGCATGACCGGCTGCCTCGGCGGCCTCCTCGGGCAGACGATTTTGGAGGAGGGGGTCGGCGCGGGCGAGACGATGCTTGCGCGTATGCGAGATTCCTTTGAGCCGGGAAATCTCTACGTCGAACTCCAGGACCACGGCCTTCCCGAACAGAAGGTATTGAACGAGATCCTGGTGGAGCTCGCTGGGCGTTTTGAGCTTCCGCTTGTTGCAACGAATGATGCCCACTACGGCAAAAAGGAAGACGCCGAATCGCAGCTCTATCTCTCGTGCATCAAGTCGGGCCGTTCCTTCGCCGACGCGAAAGAGCGGCACCACGGGTCGAACGAGATGTATCTCAAAAGTGCCGACGAAATGGTCGCACTTTTTGCTGACTATCCGGATGCCGTTCGCAACACCCTTGAGATTGCCGAACGGACGAAAGTCAAACTGAAGCTCGGCGTACCGATGCTTCCGCGCTTTCCGCTCCCGGAGGGGTTCGACACGCCGAGCTACTTTCGCCATGTGACGAAAGAGGGGCTCGAGGCGCGCTTCGCGGAGTTCCGCGCCGTCGGCAAAATTGTTGATGAAGAGGCCTATCGAGCCCGCTTGCAGCTCGAACTCGACGTCATCTGCAAGATGGACTTCCCCGGGTACTTTCTCATCGTCTGGGACTTTATCCGTTACGGAAAAGAGAACGGCGTACCGGTCGGCCCCGGTCGCGGATCGGGCGCCGGTTCGATCGTCGCCTACGCGCTTCGCATCACCGATCTCGACCCAATTCCGTACAACCTTCTGTTCGAGCGCTTTCTGAATCCAGAGCGCGTCTCCATGCCCGACTTCGACGTCGATTTTTGCATGGATAAACGCGATATCGTCATCCGCTACGTCCAGGAAAAATACGGCGTCGAGTCGGTCGGTCAGATCGCGACATTCGCCGTCTTGAAGGCGAAGAGCGTCGTCAAAGATGTGTCGCGCGCGCTCGGACTTTCGCCAACAGACGCGCAATTAATTGCGAATTTGATTCCGCAAAAGACCCCTGCGGAGACCTACACAATTGCCGAAGCGCTTGAAATCGAACCGAAGCTCAAAGCGAAATACGAGACCGAGCCAAAGGTTCGCGAACTCCTCGACCAAGCGCAGAAACTCGAAGGACTAACGCGCCACGCCGGCAAGCATGCCGCCGGTATCGTCATCAGCGAAGGGCCCCTCTGGGACCACGTCCCTGTCTTTAAAGACGAAAAAGAGGGGAGCTACGTCACCCAATACTACAAGGATGACGTTGAGGCGGCTGGGCTCGTCAAGTTTGACTTTCTCGGGCTCAAGACGCTCACGGTCATCGATATCGCGGTGCGCTTGATCAACCAGCGCCCCGACTTCGTCCGCGAACAGAAGACGTTCGATCTCTCGAAGATCCCGATGGACGACAAGGAGACCTTCGTCCTCCTCGGGTCGGGCGAAACGAAGGGGGTTTTCCAGCTTGAATCTTCGGGCATGCAAGGTTTGTTTAAGAACCTTCGTGCCGACTGCTTCGAAGATATCGTTGCCGCCGTGGCCCTCTATCGTCCAGGCCCCCTCGAGACCGGAATGGTGACTGACTTCGTCGCGTGCAAGCACGGACGGAAGGCGATCACCAAGATGCATCCGCTCATTGATGATCTCCTGGAGCCTACCTACGGCGTCATTGTGTACCAGGAACAGGTCATGCAAATCGCGCAAGCGCTGGCCGGCTACAGCCTTGGCGGCGCCGACTTGTTGCGACGCGCGATGGGCAAGAAGAAGCCGGAAGAAATGGCGAAGCAGAAGAGCGGCTTCGTCGAAGGGGCAACGGCAAAGGGCGTAGATCCTGAGAAGGCGACCGAGATTTTTGACCTTGTCGAAAAATTCGCCGGCTACGGCTTCAATAAGAGTCACTCGGCGGCGTACGCGCTCATTACCTACCAAACCGCCTATCTCAAAGCTCATTTCCCCGTCGAACTTCTTTGCGGTATTCTCACCTCGGATAAAGACCGTAACGACAAGGTTGTACGGACGATCGCCGATGCTCGTGCGATGGGCGTCCCCGTGCTTCCGCCCGATGTCAATGAGTCCGATATGGACTTTAAGGTCGTTTATTCGCACCCGAAAGCCGACAAGAAGGTCGGGCGCAAAGAGCGTGTTAAGGATCCCCACGGGCCGATGATCCGCTTTGGGCTCGGCGCCGTCCGTGGGCTCGGGGAGTCGGCGCTGGATACGCTGTTTGAAGCGCGGAAGGCGGGCGGTCCCTTCGCCGATTTGTTTGACTTCGGCGGTCGCGTCGATGCAAAGAAGGTCAACAAAGGCGTCTTTGAGGCGCTGGTTCAGTGCGGCGCGTTTGATACGACGCTCGAGAAGCAAAAGATCAGCCGCGCGCGCGCCTTTGCCTCGATTGAAGTTGCCCTTGAACGGTCGCGTGCCGCCTCGCGGGATCGGGAGCGCGGGCAGACGAATCTCTTTGGGCTCTTTGACGCGTCGCCGCAGGCCAAGGGGGGGACCGCCGCCGGCGACTACGTCCAGTGCGAAGCCTGGGACCGCCGAGAGGCACTTTTGCGTGAAAAAACAGCGCTCGGTTTCTTCGTTTCCGGGCATCCGCTCGAGCGTTACGTTCGCGGCGAGGGGGGCCTCGCGAAGCTCGGTGCGGTCCCGGTGACCTCCGTCCACGACGCGGCCGGTTGGTCGCTCGTGAAGGTTGTTGGGATGGTCGAGGGGTATCGGGAGCGTATTTTCAAAGATGGAGGCGGGAAAATCGCCTTCTTTGAAATCGAGGATCTTGGCGGTCGCGCAAACGTCAAAGTTCGCGGAAACGTCATCGATACTTACGCGTCGGTGCTCACGAGCGGCGAGCCGATTCTACTCACGGCGAAGATCTCCTTCCCCCACAAAGGGGACGACGCCCCCGAAGAGGCGGAGGATGCCCCGCGGGAGGCGACACTCATGCTCAACGACGTCGTCCCGCTCATCGACGCGATTCGCGCCGACGCGACCGGCGTCCTCCTCCGCATCGGGTATGGGGCCGACGGGCGGGAAGAGCGTGTCCCGACGGAGGCGCTCGACAAGGTAAAAATGCTTTTAAAACGGCATCCTGGACCGTCGCGCGTCGAAGTCGCCCTCCTCCTCGACGGCGGCGCCGAAGCGATCCTTGCCCTCGGCAATGACTACCGCGTCGAGATCGGCGATGCTCTCTTCTCGGGCCTTGAGCGCATCTTCGGCCGCCAGGTTGCCGAGCTTTCCGGCTTTTAGTCGGCTAGTCGCTGAGGAGAGCGTCGAGCTTTTCTTCCGCTTTTTCGCGATCTTCTTCGTACTTGAGAAGGAGGCCTAGCGTCTCCGCGACGACGGCGCGATCGAGGGAGCTCGCCCCGAGGAGCAGGAGTGCGCGCCCCCAGTCGAGGGTCTCCGACAAACTGGGGGCCTTCCGAAGATCGAGCTTCCGGAGCTTCGCCACGAACCGCGCGAGGGCGTCGGCCAGCGTGTGGGCGATGCCGGGGAGCCGGAGTTCGACAATGG
>JAAFHJ010000637.1 GCA_013298325.1 Myxococcales bacterium
AGCGCGTAGCCGGCCTCGAAATACTGGACGTAAGGGACGTCGCGGAGTTCGAAGCCGCCGGCCCCTCGTCGAAGCGTCTTCCCCTCCTCCTCGCTACGTTCCCCAGACTTCTCGTTGGAGTCCATGGTGTTCGTCGCGTGCTTGTCGCGGATGCGGAACATGCCGCGGACGGTCGCCTTCGAGGTGGTCGGATCCTTCATGCCGTCCTGCCCCGTCGACACGAGCGTCGTCCAGACCGGCTTCGAACCTTCCCACAAGGTGAGCGTCTGCTGCTCAATCGACACATCGATCCATTTTTCATTGCGCTTAAATGCGCCCGGCTTCTCGTCGGGCTCATACACGACGCCGACATCCTTCGCCCGCACATAGCCACCGCCCTTGACCTCCCGGTAGCGGGCCTCGCCGACTTTCTTCACCTTTCCGGTGAGCAGCAGGGTGCTTCGGAAGGGGAGCGTCTTCCCTTCGGCCTCAAGCTTGTCCCCACGTTCGACGTACATCTTCGGGCAGGCGGAGCCGTCGCTGCCTTTCTTGCAGTCTACACGGATGAACGCGAATGGCAGCGGGAGGTCGGCGGTAACGTCGATCCCGTGCCAAGGGGAGCCGCTCTCCGGCTTCATCTTCGTCAACGGGACGAGGCGGAGGTCGCTTGTAAGGCCAAATCCGCGCTCGTCGGCCTCTGGCCCCCCCGAGTAGGCGGCGACGAATGCGAGCCCGGTGTGGCGGCGCACGCGGTCGGCAAAAATCGACGCCGGCGGGACCTTAAAAGTCGCCACATTCGGAATGGTTCGCTTGCCGGAAGCGAGCCATGGCGGCAGCGGATCGTAGCCATCCTTGTCGGCATTGCCGAGGGAGGCACCGAACAGTTCAGCGTAGCGAAGTTCGCTCGTCTTCGGGGTCTGCGTCGGAAAATATGGGAGACTGAGATCGTTCGCGCCGTTCGACGTCTTCGCGAGATCTCGCCCGGTCTTTGCGAAGACCTCCAAGTGCTCCTTGAGCTTAAACTCGGACTTCTCCTGCTCCGCTTTGTTAGGAATTCTCAGGTATTGGGGGGCAACCGCGCGAACAAATGCGTAGCGGTACGGGAGCGGCTTGGTGAGATCGGGCTGGACTTTCGCCGCGATTGCAATCGGATGATTTACATCCAAAGTAGCCTCTTCGCCGACGCAGACAAACCCCCGAGGCTCGATTTCGTAGAAGCCGCCCGCACACCCCTCTTTCGACGCAGGTGTCTCGCTCTTTCGCTTCACAATGGCGCCGATGTGGAGCATCCCCATCTTCCGGGAGCCTCGCGAAGCCTTCTCCCAGACCGGCACTTCAAGGGCGATCGCCGCGAGCTTCGGGCCCGGATCCGCACGGGGATCCTTCCGCGGCGGACCGACCTTCACCGTCGGCGTACCTACATCCGCCGGCAACGAAGATGCCGACGAGGAGGCGATCGCCGACGGGGAAGAGCCGTCGGCGCCGTCGGCGGACGCTTTGTGACCGCAGGCCACAAGCCCAAGAAGCAGAAGGGTACGACGCACGCGGTGCCTCTAGCGCACTTCGCCAAGGGGCAAAACCGCGCTCATGCTTCGTTTTGAAACGGGTAAGATACACGGGTCGCCGCCACGAACGTCTCCTTGACCGTCCGTGCCTGCACCCAACGCAGCAAATTGAGCGGGCTCCCGGCTTTGTCGTTCGTCCCCGAGGCGCGCGCCCCGCCGAAGGGCTGCTGGCCGACGACCGCCCCGGTCGGCTTGTCGTTCAGGTAGAGATTGCCAGCGGCGTGCTTCAGCGCCGTCGCCGCCTTCGCGAGGAAACTGCGATCCCGGGCAAAGAGCGCGCCGGTGAGCGCGTAGGGGCTCGTCTCGTTGACGAAGCGGAGCACCTCGTCTTCGCGGTCGTCGTCGTAGACGAAGAGTCCAAGGACCGGCCCGAAGAGCTCGGTCGCGAGGAGCGGGTGGTGGGGGTCGCCGACTTCAATGACCGTCGGCGCGGCGAAATAGCCGTCCTCCTTCGACCATGTCCCCTTTGCATGCACAGTGCATACACTCTCCGCTTCGCAGCGACGAACCCACCCATCGAGGCGATCGTAGGCACGCTCGTGGATGACGGCGCCGAGGAAGTTCCGATAGTCGGCGACGTCGCCCATCGCGAGGCCAAGCGTCGCGTCGACAAGTTTGGCGCGGACCGTCGGCCACAGCGATCGCGGGATGTAGGCCCGTGACGCCGCACTGCACTTTTGTCCGGAAAACTCGAAAGCGCCGCGGACGAGGGCGACGACGAGGGCGTCGACGTCGGCGCTGGCGTGGGCAAGGACGAAATCCTTCCCGCCCGTCTCGCCAACGATGCGCGGATAGTTTCGATAGTGACGAATGTTCGTCCCGATCTTCTCCCAGATCCCCTGAAAGACCTCCGACGACCCGGTGAAATGAAGGCCGGCAAAGTCGGGCTCTGCGAGGCAGGCATCGACGACGGCGGCGCCGTGTCCGTGAACAAGGTTGATCACGCCCGGCGGGAGCCCAGCCGCCTCGAAGAGCTTCATCGTAAAATGGGCCGCGAAGGCCTGGGTCTCCGAGGGCTTCCAGACGACGACGTTGCCCAGAAGTGCGCAAACACTCGGCAAATTTCCAGCGATCGCCGTGAAGTTAAACGGCGTAATCGCGAGAATGAAGCCCTCCAGCGGGCGAAGCTCAAGTTCGTTCCGGAACCCGACCGGCGAGATCGGCTGTTCCAGGAGCTGGGTGGCCCACGCACACTGAAACCGCAAAAAATCAATGAGCTCACAGGCGGCGTCGATCTCCGCTTGAAAGCAAGTTTTGCTCTGGCCGAGCATCGTCGCTGCGTTCAGCGTCTGCCGCCAGGGGCCGGCCAAGAGCTCTGCTGCCCGCTGAAAGATGCGAACGCGTGCGGCGAGCGGCATCGCGGCCCAGCCGGGGGCGGCGACACGGGCGGCG
>JAAFHJ010000638.1:0-1448 GCA_013298325.1 Myxococcales bacterium
GTTTGGCCTCTTCCGGGCGGGAGGCCTGGGCCTTCCAGGCGCTCCTTGCCGGGCTGGTCTCGGTCGCCGATTGGATCGGATCGATGGCCGAGTTCTTCGTCTACGAAGAGCCGGTTTCAACCCTCGAAGACTACCTTCCTCGCGCTCGAACTCGGGCGCGTGCCGCGCTCGCACATGCCGGGCTTCATGGGCGCTTGCCGACCGCCCCTGCGAGCTTTGAAGAGCTTTTTCATCGGACGCCGCGCCCCCTTCAATCGCTTGCGGTGAAGCTTGTTTCTGAAGGTAAGCCGCCCCTTTGCGCCATCGTTGAAGCACCAATGGGGGAGGGGAAGACGGAGACCGCCTTCTACGTCGCGCATGCGCTCGCCGCGCTCGGGATCCACGACGGGATGTACGTCGCGTTGCCGACGCAGGCGACCGCCAATCAAATGTTCGGCCGAATGACGGCATTTCTTCGCGACACGCGACCGGGGAAAACGTCTGCGATCCTTGTCCACGGCGAGGCGAGCTTCGATACGCGGATGCGGGAGCTCCTTCGCGCCGTGTACGGGGAATCGGAGACCGGCGTCGTCTGCGAGGGCTGGTTCCTCGGGGGCAAACGATCGTTGCTGGCGCCGTTTGGCGCGGGGACCATCGACCAGGCGTTGCTCGCCGTTCTACGGACGAAACATGCATTTGTTCGCCACTTCGGGCTGGCAGGTAAGACGATTGTTCTTGATGAGATTCACGCCTATGATGCCTATACGTCGAAGCTCCTCGAGCGTCTCGTCGGTTGGCTCGGGGCCCACGGCGCGAGCGTCGTTCTTCTGTCGGCGACGCTCCCCGCTGCCCAGCGGAACACGCTCCTTGAAGCGTACGCGGGGCGCAGCGTGCGCCCCCAAAGCACCGTCGCCTATCCACGATTGACCTACATCGACGGGCGTACCTGCGACGCGCTCCCGATCCCTTCCGGTCGCCCGTCCAGTTCGGTCGCGCTCCGGTTTTTGGAAGAAGAGGCCGGCGCGGGGAACGCAGGACTTGTTGGCGAAATCGCCGCGACGATGGCCGACGGCGGTTGCGTCGCGGTGCTTCGAAACACCGTCGCGCGCGCCCAGGCGACGTTCCGTGCGCTTCTCGCTGCTCGTCAATGTGGGGAAATCCCCGACGATACCGAACTCTTGCTCCTCCATGCGCGGTTCCCCGGCGAGGATCGCGAACGTCTTGAACAGCGTCTCGTGGAGCGGCTCGGACCGGGCGCGGAGCGGCGCCCCTCGCGCATGGTCGTCGTCGGCACCCAGGTCCTCGAGCAGAGCCTCGACGTCGACTTTGACGCGATGTTCTCGGACATCGCCCCCGTCGACCTGCTCCTCCAGCGCATGGGGCGTATCCACCGGCACGCCGGGCGCATCCGGCCGGCGCCCGTCAAGGACCCTACGCTCACCGCCATCGTGAGCGCCGGTTCGCCGGAG
>JAAFHJ010000638.1:1458-2936 GCA_013298325.1 Myxococcales bacterium
TCCCTCGCCGCCGCCTGGGCCGACTTGGAGGCGGTGAGTGATAGCCAGACGAACCTCGCTCGCAAGCGCGCATGGCCGGAGGCGACCCAACGGGATGACCCCTTCGGCGACTTCCCAATGCCCTTGCGCGAAGATGACCCCGACATCGCGAAGATGCTCCGCGCGGAGACGCGGCTCGGTGACCCGACGGCGGCGGTCGTCTGCCTCTTCGGCACGCCCGAGCGCGCCTTCTTGGACGCGGCGTGCACGCGCCCGATTTCGCTCGCGGCCGATGGGCCGATGACCCCCGACGTCGTTCGTGCGTTCGCGCGGCGCACCGTCCGCGTTTCGAATTCCAGCATCGTGAAGGCGCTGGAGCGCATGCCACCTTCGCCGCTGTTCGCCGACGTCTCGGTCCTTCGAGACCGCCGCCCCCTCTTCTTCGGCAACGGGCCGATCCCCCTCGACGGGTGGACCCTCGAGCTCGACCCCGAACTTGGACTCTTGCTTGAAAAATTATCGCCCGCGAAGGAGGATTGAATGCCTTTTCAGTTGATTGAAGAACCCTGGATTCCGTGCCGGCGCAGCGACGGGACGCGCGCGGTGCTTGGACTTCGAGAATTGCTTGCGAGCGCGCCTGGGCTCGACGCGATTGACCACCCGTCACCGCTCGTCACCCTTGCGATTTCGCGAATGGTGCTTGCGCTGATCCATCGCGTATTTGGTCCGCCAGACTTTACTGCCTGGCGCGAGGTCTACGACGCCGGCCGTTTTCCGGAAGCGCCCCTCGACGCGTACTTTCGCCAATGGGAGAGCCGCTTTGATCTGCTCCACCCCGAGTTCCCATTTTACCAAACGCGGGGTTTGACGAAGAAATACGAGCCCGATGGCGTCTCGAAGCTGATCTTCGAGCGGACGAAGTACGCCGCGGAATCGGCCGTGTTCGAGCACCGTCCGAGTGACTTCGAAGCGAACGACGAGATCCCCTTTGGCGAGGCGGCGTGCCATCTCGTGGCCCTTCACGCCTTCACGGCCGGGGGATTGATCAAGAAGAAGGACGAACCGGACTCGGCATCGGCGGGGCCGATGAATCGGGGCGCCTTCGTGATGATCCACGGAGATTCGCTCTTCGAGACGCTCCTCTTCAATCTCATGATCTACGACCCGGAGAACAGCCGTCCGATCGCGGGCAATGCGAAGAAGGATCTCCCCGCCTGGGAGCGCCCGCCGCTGGCGACGCCGGGGCCGGGGAAAGAACCGAAGCGGAACGTCGCTGGCTACATCGATTGGCTCACCTGGCAAAGCCGCCGCGTCGAACTCGTCCTCAATGGCGCGGGGACCGCCATTTCCGGTCTTGTCTACTGTGTCGGCCAAGGGCTCGGCGAGGATCCCATCGAGGATCCGATGCTCGCGTTTCGGATCGACAAGGCCCGCGGCCTGGTCGCCCTTGACCTCTCGGAAGACCGCGCCGTCTGGCGGGACTGCAATGCGTTCGTCCG
>JAAFHJ010000640.1 GCA_013298325.1 Myxococcales bacterium
CTTGCTCGCGTCTCGAGCCCGTTTGTCGTCGATGTTTTTGACGTCGGCGAGCACCTCGGGGCGGTCTATATCGTGATGGAAATGGTCGTCGGCGAAACGCTACGACAGTTCGCCTCCGGCTCGGCCCATACCTCCGCACGGCCCACGCAGCAGCGCGTAATTGAAGCGCTCGTTCAGGCAGGGACCGGGCTCGCAGATGCCCATGCAACGGGCGTCATCCACGGCGACGTCAAACCGGAAAATATTCTTATTTGTGTAGATCGCGATCAGGGGAGCGTCGCCGGTATTCGGGCGAAAATCTCAGATTTTGGACTTGCGTTGGTTCCTCGGCGGCGGGGCACAACCGCTCTCGAAGCGACGAAGCAAGACGAGAGAATCTCGTATGAACCTCGCGAGGTTCTGGCGGGAAAGTCGTCTTTCGTCGGTACTCCGGCCTACATGAGTCCCGAGCTGTTTACTGGCACGAGACCGAACGCAAAAAGCGATCAGTATGCGTTCTGTGTGACCGCTTACGAAGTGTTGGCTGGCGAGCGCCCCTTTTCCCAAGGGCGCGGCGAGGATGTGGGCGACGTCGACGTTGATATGCTTGCGCGTATCGCAATGCTGCCGATTCCTGCGTCGGCGGCGCGCGCGCTGCTTCGCGGCCTGCATCCAGACCCGGCAAAGCGGCACCCCAACATGCGCGCCCTCGTGGATGCGCTCCGGCCCCGAAAGTGGGGCGCGGGGGCGCTTGTCGCGGGCGCAACCCTCCTTGCGAGCGTTGTGGCGGGGGTCGTTTGGCTCGTCGCGACGCGCCCCGCCCAGGACCGGTGTCGGGATGAGGCCCAACCGGCGGTTGAGCTCGCGAGCGCCAAGACCTTGGAAGGGTTCAGGAGTGCGTTCCTCGCCACCGGCTCTCCGTCCGCCGCCGAAAGTGCGCGCCTCGTGGAAGCGGAGTGGAACCGATTTCTCGACGAATGGCGTGTCGCGCGCGTCTCCGCCTGCCACGCACGGGCCCCCTTGCGCGACGCAGCTTCCGAGCCGAGTGGCGTTGAAACGTGCCTGTCGGCCCGCCTGACCGACGCTCGGGCCTTCCACGACGCCGTCCTCCGGGTGACGCCGGCCTCGGTCGGTGCGGTTGCCGAAGCGGTCTATCAGTTGCCGTCGCCACGCTCGTGTCTCGCGAACGCGTCGGCGCGCGAAGCGACGGGGCCAAACCGGTCGGCGGCAGCACCGATTCGGCCGGAAACGTTGGCGAAATTGGCCGATGCCCGCGCCCACTTCTATGCAGGCGAAACGGCGCAGGCGCGGAGCCTGCTCGCGGCGCTGCAGGCCAATCTCGGCGCACCCGGAGTCGGTGCCGGACGCGACGCTCAATCCTTCGGAGCCGACGTCGCGTGGCTCGACGGCGCGCTCGCCGAAGCCGAGGACCGCTTCGCAGACGCCGCCACCAGTTACGAAGCGAGCGCCATGCTCGCGACGCGGGCCGACGACCTGCGCCGCGCGTTCGCGGCCGAAGTCGCCCTGGTGACCGTCCTCGGGTATCGACTCAATCGTCCTGAAGCTGCGCGCATTTGGGACGCGCACGCCGAGGCACTTCTTGATGCGCAAGGCGGCGACGTCGCCCCGATCGGACGCGAGCGCCCGCGGGCGGCCCTCTTGAGTGCCCGCGGTGCCAACGCCTTCGGCAGGGGGGACTACGCCAGCGCGACGACGCTCTACGCAGCGGCGCTTCGCGAGCAGACGGCGGGGGACGCTGCGCCGACGCCAGCCCTTGCCACAACGCTCCGGCGCCTCGGGCAGAGCGAGCGCGCTGCCGGCGACCACCGGAGCGCCATCGAGCACGGCAAGCAGGCTCTCGCGTTGCGCGTCCGCTTTTTTGGCGCCGCCCACCGCGCGACCGCGGAAGTTCAAAGTGATCTCGGAGGGTCGTACCTCAGCGTTGGCGACCTCGCGCATGCGAAGGAGGCGCTTGAGGCGGCTTACCGGACGCAGGCAACGGAACTCGGCGATGGCCAGTTGGTGACGGCAAATACAAATGTTCGACTCGGAAATCTCGCGCTCGCGCAGGGAGATTATCGAACGGCACGCTCGCGCTACACAGCGGGTTTATCGGTCATTGAGCGTCTGCTTGGGGACAGAAATCCCGAGGTGGCGCTCGCCAGAATGAACCTAGCGATCGCCCACGTTGGCGAGAAGAATTGGTCGACGGCCGCAACTTTGTTCGCCGAAGCACGTGAGGGGCTTCAACGGACGGCACCCGACAACTTCTTCTATCTCATGAGAATTCGTATTTCGGAAGGGGAGCTCGCGCGCATTCGCACCGATCATCCGGCCCCCGAGGCGGCGCTCACGATCCATCGTTCGGCGCTCCTGGACCTGTCCACGAAGGGTAGTCAAGACCCACGATTGCACTCAGAAATACAGACCGAAATCGGATTGGACCTCGCAGCACTTCAGCGTTGGAAAGAGTCGAATACGGCGTTCGAGCATGCCTGGGAGGCGATGCCATCCAAGGTTGGTCTGTTCGAGAGAAGCGAATTGATTTGCGGATGGAGCCGCACGCTTCAGAGGCTACCGAACGGAACGAATGCGCTGAAGTCACGGTTCGAGACGGAGCGGAGCGAGTGGGCTTCGCGTCCAAGCGCGAGCGACTCTCCCCGCGAGCGCGTCTGGCGGGCCTGCTTGCAATGACGGAATGAGTGGCGTCCCTTGCGGCGGGGACGCCGCCGGTTTCGTGTCGAAGTGCACGGACTTGGGCGGGGCAAAAAAATGATCGCTACACCGTCGTGACGGTGTCGTCTCCCTCGTGAACCCCCGCGCCCGAATTTGGGCGCCGCCATCGCCCAGGCGCCCACGCCACCGAGGAACCGAGATGAACCCCCCCCTTACCGCCCGCCTTCTTGTCGGATTCGCCGCCGTCCTCGCTTCGGGAGGTCTCGCCGT
>JAAFHJ010000641.1 GCA_013298325.1 Myxococcales bacterium
GTCGTCGTCGATTTCGTCACGCTTTTTCGCGTGCAATCACCGTAGTCCTAGTCGCCGCAGCACCACTATCCCAACCTTTTCTACCTTCAGCCTCATGGATTTCTGCGTTTGGAAGTCTTATGCTTTTGTCGCCGCGCGCTTCCAGTTTACCGGCGTTCACGCGGCGCTCGCATAACGAACCCCGTTCGGGATCTACGATCTTTAGATCTCCATGCGGACAACGCGTGCTATGACCCACCGCTATGGGGCTTAGAGACTGGTTCCGCAGGAAATCCGATCATGAGTCGCCGACGTTGGATCAGTTCGCCGATCGCCTCATTGCCGCAATCCACCAGCGCGGGTTCAAGGGTACGGTGGCCCGCGTGGAGCCGCAACGCTTGCGCTTCCACGATCCCGGGGACTCAGCCGTATTCGAGCTGTATCTTGGCAACGCCTACGACGAGTACATTGCCGCGAATTTGGAGGAACGGCGGGCGGTGCTCGCGCGCTACGCCCGCCTGCGGGACCTCCGAACTCGCGCTCGCAACCCGCTCGACGCGCGAGGCGCATCGGATCTTGCGCTGAGAATCCTCCCCAAGCTGACGCCGCGCCGAGATGACGAGGCGATGAGGTTGCGCGCGCGCCCGCTTGGGCTCGCTGGCGTCATCGAAGGTAGGCTCATTGGGGAATCGCTCCGGTTGGAGCTCGCTGTCGAGCATCCCGAATCGATCCAAGTGATCTTGATGTCCGATCTCGACGCGGCCGGCCTGAGCGAGGGTGCCGCGTTCGAGCACGCCGTCGCGAACCTGCGCGCCCGAAGTGCGGGACCCTGGAACAAGATCGCGCCGGGCTTGCTGCAATCACCGTGGGCGGACTACTTCGATGGCGCAAGACTCGCCTGCCCGGAGTTGTTTAGTAAGCTTGGTCTGCGCGGCGATCCGATTGTCGTGGTGCCTAATCGCTGCGCCGCGCTAGCGACTGGGAGTGAGGAGCGTGAAGGATTGGCCGCACTCTATGGCGCGGCAACTGCACTGATGCAAGAAGATCGGCCAGTCGAGCTGACGCCGTTGCGCCTCGTGGGCGGAGCCTGGTCTCCGCTGGGCGATGCTGATGTCGCTTTCCTCCGGGAGGCCCAAACGGCGCTATTCCTTTCGTCAATCCAGGCCGCGCTTGACTACGAGCTGCTGCAGGAGCTGCTCACGCCCGTGCTTCGCGAGCGTGATCTCGCGCTAACGCCGCTGCGTGCGATCAAGAACGAGTCCGGGCTTGTCACAACGGTGACCGAGCTTCCCACGAAGCCCAAAGTGGCCATCCCGCGGGCTGACCTGTTCGAGTATGTCCACCACCGGCAGAGACGTGCGGTCGCCTGGTACAAGCTGGAGGCACTTCTTGGCCCAGACCTCGTACCCGTAGCCGGGATCTGGCCGCCGTACTTCGCACCGACACGCGCCGTCACTGGGGACGAGATCGCGGCAGTGGAGTTGGCCTTCAAGTTGCTGGAAGCGCAAGCCCGCACGTAGGAGCGCATAGCGGCTATTCATCGATCCGCAGATCGATCCGCGTTCGACGACTTCCACCTCGTCGCGATTCGATTCGATGTCTGCGAGCGCGCCACGGCGGGCCCCTGTCAGGCCGGCGAGGACGGTGTGCTCCGCCTCGTGTTTCAGCCGCTTAGCCTCATTCCCGAGACCCGCCCCGGAGCGGTGGGCCGTTGGCGGTTGAGCTTGTGGAGCCAGGCGATATCGAGCGCGCGGTGGTGTACACGCTAACCAATCCGGTGAAAGATTTTCTCGTCGAAGAAGTGACGCAGTGGCCGAGCGTCAACAGTTGGAGCGCATTGCGCGCTGACCGTGCGTTGACAGCGACCCGGCCGCGCCACTTTTTTCGCAAACGCATGCCGGCGCGGGTCGAGTTGAAGATGGCGGTGCCTGCTGAAGCCGGCGTTGGCACCCACGCTGAATTCGTCGAGCGCCTCGGCGCGCAGATCGCCACCGTGGAAGATGCTTGTCGGCAGGAACGCAATACCACCGGTCGACGCATCCTCGGCCGACGTGCCGTCTTGCGTCAATCGCCGTTTGATTCACCGAACTCCTCGGCACCGCGTCGGCAACTTTCACCGCGGGTCAAATGTGCCGACAAATGGCGCCGCATTGAAACCCTGACCCGCAACCGAGCCTTTGTCGCTGCACATCGCGAAGCTCGCCTTGCGTGGATCGCTGGCAAGCCTCACGCCTTCCCGCCTGGCACCTGGGCTTTGCGGCATTTAGTCAAGCGTGACGCCCGCGCCGTCCACGTCGACCGCGCGACCAAGTTCGCCGACCACGACCTGTAGTCGCCGCCCTCCGCAAAATCCCCCGCCCTTCCCGACGTTCGCTGCCCGCTTCGTCGGCGTTAGCATTTTAGGCACCTTGATTTCGGCCGATTTCTCGCACGATCAGCCCTGCCAACAGCCCCGCATTGCCCGCGTTTTTCACCGAAACTCGCAAACTCCGCGCGTTTCGGTCGCCGTGTGCAGCCGGATTGTCATTGCTCGCGTGGCGGTCCGCTTAACGAACCCAGTTCGGGTCGCTCGCAGTTCGGGTCGCTGCCAGTTCGGGTCGCTGCGCAGTTCGGGTCGCTGCGCAGTTCGAGTCGCTGCGGGTCGAGCTGCGCGACGTTGCGAATCTCGCCGAGGTCGCGCGGCTCGGCGCGCGGCTGTCAACCCCCTCCCCCTCGTGCCGGCCTTCATGCATCACGCGGGCGTATTGCCGCTCGTGCGATCGGAGACCGGCGACGGGCTCGAGCTCACGTGGGCGACGCAGTCGTCGGGCCGCCCTCCTGACGCGGCTCCTGCGACCGCGCTTCGGCGGCGACGCGCGGGGTGATCCGCCGCCGCCGTGACCACCCGGTTCGCGTCAGCGTTGCAGGCCGCACCGCGCGTCTGCGTGTTCGCCCAGGCCAATC
>JAAFHJ010000642.1 GCA_013298325.1 Myxococcales bacterium
ACGACGATCGCGACGGCCTCGCGGCGGGGGCGAACGACGAACTATTCAATGCTTTCGAGGAGTGGCGCGCCCTATTGCCACCACCGCTGTCGCCGGTTCTGATGAAAGGGACCCCCCTCGATCGCGCTGCGCGCCTCCGCGCCGGGCTCGGCGAGCGGTTCATGGACGCGCTTGAGGCGTGGACGCTCAACGATCGGTAGGCGGTGGTTGTGGGAATTGCTCAGGCAGGTTTCGACGTTTGAGAAAACGCTCCTCGACGTGGCGTCGAGAAAGCTCGCCGGCCACATACGAAAACAGGAAAGCGCTGCCGCCAACGAGGAGTGCGCTGGAAACGCTCGTTGCTGTGACGAAGCCCCACCAGATGCGACCGAAGGCGGCCGTCGTAAGCCCCAGTACCCATTGGTGGTTTAAGAAGAAGCCGTAGCTGGCCCGACCGAGCCGAGCGAGCGGTACCACCCCCCGGTTGCGCAACGTAGCGCCGAGGACGATCGCCGCCATCCCGATGCTCACGAGTGGATAGCCCCCCGCGTAGCCGAGGGTCCCCCAACCGGGTTCTTCCACGCAGGCGCCGAGAATCACAGAGACAATCCCCGCCCCCAGGAGCAAAGTTGCATGCGGCTTCCAATCGTCTCTCTTGGCGGCGTAGATCACGGCTGCGGCTGCGCCGAGCGCGAATTGATCAAGACGAACAAAGACGAGTCGATGCTGGGTCAGTTCTAGGAGCCACCAGGTCTTGCCGCCGAAGCGTGCAAAGTACATAAGGGCACCGAGCCGTAGCCCCCACGCGAGAAAGCAGGTCGCGAGGAGGACGGGGATGGCGATACGACGCCCACGGCGCCACGAAATTTCCTGACGGCCACGAAGGGATGGAGCGAGTGACGCGAAGAGGAACGGGAAGAGGATGTAGGCGTGGATCTCGGTCGTGAGCGACCAGCTCGCGCCGATGAAGCCGCTCGGGAGCTCGACGTACCCCTGAACAACGAAGAGGTAGCCGAGGAGCGTCTGCCACGTATCGAGGAGCTTCAGGCGCATCGGGTGCGTAAAGACCACAAGCGCCGTTGCGACCATGTAGGCAGGGAAAATGCGCAAAATACGTCGTTTGTAAAATGCGAGGACCGACGTCTCCTTCCCGGCGGCGAGGAGTTCGCCGTAGGCCAGCGAGAAGCCGGAGAGGACGAAGAAGAGGTCGACGCCAACATGTGCATGATGCACACACGCGATCACGACGGCGGCGAGGGGGGCCGGCAGTCGGGCGGCGGCGATCTCAAAAGCGGGGAGCCACCGGTCGCCGAGATGTTGAAAGAATACAAGCGATACCGCGACGCCGCGGAGGGCATCGAGCGGCTCAAGATGGCGCGGGAGCGGCGCTTCGGGTGCGGACGGCACGGCGCCTGCCTACTGCAAGAGCGCTTCCCAAGTCGCCCTCTCGATGCGACGCTCGTCTCCGATTTCTAGGCGACGAGAACATTTTTTGAAACACCCCTCCGCACTCCTCCTGCTTGCCGCGAAGATGGTGCGAAGGGCCCTCCTTCTCGCGCCACTCTTGGGATGCGCGGGCGAAGCGCTTGTGCAAGGGGGCGCCGTTTCACCGATCCCCACGACGGGGGCGGAAGGGGCGAGTGACGCCGTCCGGCGGGGCCGACTCCCGGCTCTTGCCCTCGAGGCGGCGGTCGGCCTGGGCCCAGGAAACAATCATGGCGGCCTGGGACTCGAGGTGCGGACGCGCAGCAAATTCGGCGGCGACGTTACAAACCTCAGCGCAAACGTGGGGCTGTTCGCGGTCGGAGGGTCCAACGAGGGACGGGCGTGGTTTTTCCTTGGGAGCGCCGGAGTCTCCGTCCTCGGGGCCGTGTACGCCGCCGACCAGATCTCCTTCGACGTAGGAACGCCCTACACCCAGGTCGGGCTTGGCCACCGCATCGGCGAGGGGAGCGCGTTGACCGGATCAATCGCGGGAGATTGGGCGGTCCGAGGCCCAGGAATGCCACGAACGGGCTACGTCGGCTTCCTCGTCGGCTTCGGCGGTGTCGATTATTCGGTCCACTCGTTTCACTAGCTTTCTTTTCGCTAGGGCGTTCGGCCTCGCACGGTCGAAGATGCGGCAACGTCATGCTTGAACGCCGCCCCATTTTCCTTCTCCCGAGCGGAGCCGCCCTCGCACTCTTTCTGACGACAGGGTGTGCGACGGAGGCGGTCGTGCAGGCCGGCGCGGCGGTGCCGTTGGTGAGAAGCGCGCGCCCCGCAGTCGCCCTCGAGGCGGCGGTCGGCATCGGCCCCGGCGACGACCATCAGGGCTTTGGCGTCGAAAGCCGCATCCGAGGCAAGTTCGGGAGCGACATCACCGGAACTAGCCTGAATACCGGCTTTTTTTTCGCGGGCGGCAGTCGCAAGGCGGAAGACTTCTTCTTCGTTGGGAGCGTCGGAGTTTCGGTCATCGGCGCGTCGTACACCCAACAGCGGACTTCCCTCGACGTCGGGTCCCCCTACGCGCAATTCGGCATCGGTCATCCGCTCGGCAACGGCGCCCCCTCCTTGACGGGCTCGGTGTTCGCCGATTATCTCGTTCGAACCGGGAGCGCACCGAATGTCCCCTATGCGGGTTTGATGATCGGCGTCGGCGAGGTCACCTACAGCGACCTTCATCTTCGATGACCGCCCACCGTTTCGCAGGCCGTTGGAGGGTGCTCGCCGGCGTCGCGGCGTTTGGAAGCACGGGATGCGCGGGCGAATTCATCGGTGAAACAGGCGTTTCGGTGCCGACGAAGGCCTCGACCGGGCGCGGGGGACCGATCCCCGCGGCAGCCATCGAGGGGGCCATCGGTCTCGGGCCCGGCGGGGAGCGCGGTGGCGGCGGCCTTGAGTTGCGCGCCCGAGGAAAGCTTGGACCGGACATCGCAGCGGCAAGCCTCAATGGAGGTT
>JAAFHJ010000644.1 GCA_013298325.1 Myxococcales bacterium
TTCGGAGCGTCGTCGGCGGCGGCGGGGCGATGCTTTGATAGCGCCTGCTTCACGAATGGAAAACGGATGGCCGTGTCGGCGACCTGCACGATCGACGCCGCTAGCTCGGTCGACGTCGCCAATATCGCTGCGGAATTCACGCTAGCCGGCACCACACGCCTCGTCCCGATCGCAGCGGGGGGCCAGGCGGGATGGAGCGCCGTCGGGACGCAAATCCAGCTCCCGGCCGCGCTTTGCGCCATGGCTGCACCGGGGCCCGTTCTGGCCGGCGTCTTCGTCGACGCCACGTGCAATCCGCGTCCTGCGTCGATGCCCGTCTGCGGGGGGGCAACCGCCCCCCAAAATCCTTACGGGGACCCGTCCCAGCCTCCACTCGCGATTTCCGACGCAGGGTCGACGCCCACCGATGGCCCACTGTCGTCGGCGACCGACGCCCGAACGGACGCCCGAATCGACGGGCCCATCGATGTCCCCATCGATTCCGACGCCGCGATCCTCGACAGTGCCGTCGTTGTGCCGGGCCAAAAGGATAGCGGCGTTTCCCCCGTTGTACTGCCTTAATGCATCGATTCTTTTCAGGTTTTCTTGCTGCCGCCCTGGGCGCCGCGGCCTGTTATGAGGCGCCCCCGGGGGCGAGCCCTTCCGGCGCTGAGGGCGGAGTCGTCGATGGGTCGTCGCCGGTTCCGAGCGACGAAACGAGCCGCACGCTCCGTCTGACACGTGACGAGTACGACCGCACCGTGCGGGATCTTTTCGGACTGAGCATGGAGGGGGCACGGCCGTCCGACGGGCTTCCCGAGGACGATCTCATCGAAGGTCTCCGCTACGGAACGGCCGTTACCGCCCTTCATATCGAGAAAGAGCGTGCCGCGGCCGAGCGCATTGCCACCCAGGTACTGGACCTAGTCATGTTCGTTTGTGTGTCGATTTCCGACGACGAAGCATGCGGTGCGAAGGTGGTGGCAACGTTTGCACCACGCGCGTTTCGCCGCCCGTTGAGCGACCGTGAGTCGACGGAGCTCCTCGCCCTGTATCGCTCCCAGGCGCTCCCGTTCGGTCGCCGAGAAGCAGTCCGCTCGGTCACTGAAGCACTCCTATTTTCTCCACAATTCCTTCTCAAGGAGCCCCGCCAGGAACCAGTAGCGAATGGAACTTCCGCGTGGGATAGCTTTACGCGTGCAAGCCGCCTCTCCTATTTCTTGACCGGCTCAATGCCGGATGATGCCCTTTTTACAGCCGCAGCATCTGGGAAGCTCGCCACAAAGAGTGGCGTCCGCAGCGAGGCGATCCGCCTCCTCGATGGCGCCCGTGGCCGCGCCTACCTCCCAGAGCTCTACCGGCAGCTTTTTCGGAGCGAGCGGATCGCCGGAATTGGCCGAGACGCTCGCCTCTATCCGGGACTCACTCCAGCTGCGGCGGCCGATCTCGCGCGCGGTTTTGATGCTTTCTTGCGCGACGCGGTCCTCGGCACTTCGAAGGAAGCCCCGGGGACCGTCGACACCCTCTTTCGAGGAAAGCAGGTCTACTTTACAGGAACGACGGCGCCCCTCTTTGGGGTCCCGGGGGCCTTCGATGCTCAGCCGCGCGGCGTCCCCTTCGAGTCCGATCTACGCGGTGGAGTGCTCCTTCAACCAGGATTTCTCGCCCTCCAGGCTCGCTTCGACGGGTCGGACCCGATCCATCGCGGCGTCTTCGTCCGACGCCAGATCTTGTGCGGAGATCTCGCAGATCCGCCCCCCAATATTCCCGTTCAAATTCCGGCAGCTACCGATGCATCGGTCCCCACGACACGGGAGCGGTTTTCCCAGCACACCGACCCGAGTCATCCCGCCTGTTACAGCTGCCACCAAGCCATCGACCCGATCGGATTTGCCTTTGAAGGCTTCGACGGAATCGGCCGCTCGCGGACGACGGAAAATGGGGCACTCGTTGATACTTCCGGGCAAGTCACGCACACAGCAGGCACCGACGGCCCCGTCGCGAATGCCCACGAAATGAGTGAACGATTCGCCACCTCGCCTGACGTCGCCCACTGCATGGCCCGCCACACCTGGCTCTGGGCACTCCGTCGCCCGCGAACGGTCGGCGACGACGCCGTGGTCGACCGGCGTTTCACCGCCGTTCTGATGCAAGGAGACGCAACTACTGGCGATTTGCCAGGATTTCGGTCACTCGCCCTTGCCATCGCGACCGACGATGCGTTCATCTCCGCCCCCGGCCCGGATGCGGCGCGATGAAGCTTACCCGGCGAAACACGCTCGTTGGACTCGCTGCTCTGGCCAGCGGAGCCCTCGCTCCTGGCCTCTCGCGGCGGGCCGAGGGGGGCGATCCGGCCCCGCGAAAGCGTTTCGTCGTCTGGTACACGCCGAACGGCACCTGGGAATCGGCCTTTCGGCCGACCGGCGGCGAGACGACATTCGTGCTTCCGGAGATCCTCGCCCCCCTCGAACGCCACCGCGACCAATTGCTCCTTCTCGGCCCCGCTCCCGCCGACCGATTCGAATTGGGAGCGCTTGGGCGCCGTGGAGATGCGGCCGCCGAACGCGGAATTTCTATCGTCGTGGAGCCAGGTGTCCGCTCAGAAGGGCATGGAAACCTGAAACATTTGACCGGTTGGGCCCCTCAACTGATCGACGGAGTGGCGCGCCCCGGCGGCATCTCTCTCGACCAACGCATCGTCCAAGCGCGAGCAAGCAACGATCTGCTTTCGAGTTTAGAACTCGGGATTCGCATGGAAGGGACGATTGATTCCTACCTCGCTTGGGAGTCGATCGCCCAGCGTCGGGAAATTGAGAGCGATCCGCTGGCCGCCTATGAACGTGTTTTTGCGACCGGGCGTGCGGACGATCCTCGGAGCGTGGCACGCGATGCCCGCCGCGCCGCGGTCCTGAAGTTCGCACAATCGCAAGT
>JAAFHJ010000643.1 GCA_013298325.1 Myxococcales bacterium
CGCGCCGTCGCCGCAGAGGTAGTTGAGGACGCCTTTCTGGAAAGCGGTGATCTGGGCGTCGGTCGCCGACGCGGATGCGATGTAGCAGGTGTCGACGAGGGCCTTTTCGGCCGCTTCCGTGGTCGCGCCACACTCGGTCTTGTAGGACTTGCGCACATCGGCACAGGCGCCTGGCGCGTCCGTATAGATGCCGTCGATGCAGGCGTAATAGGTCGGATCGTCGGCGCCGTCGCAGGTGCAGGCGGCCGCCGCGCACTCGTCTTGGGCGATCGCCTGGGAGCCGCAATTCGCCTTGCCCGACTTCTTCGCGAGGCAGCTCGCGCCCGAGTCGTCGTAGCCGTTGTCGGCGTCGATCGCGGTGATCGGGTGGAAGGCGCCGGTTTCGGTCGTGCCGATTAGGCAGGCCTTGCAGTTGCCGGTGGCGGCCGCCGCGACCTTGGCCCAATCCCCGTTCTGGTCGTTGAGCGCCGCGACGACCTTGTCGAGGTCGGCGCTGGTGCAGGAGCCGGTGGTGACCGGAGCCATCCCCAAGGCCCCGAGAGCTTTCACGTCGGCGAGATCTTTGGCGTCGAGGGCGGCGTTCGGGCAATCGCTCGCCGCGGTGCCGCTGTCGGTCGTCGAACCGCCGTCGGTCTTGCCGGTGCCGCTATCGGTCTTGCCGGTGCCGCCGTCGGCGGTCGTGCTGCCATCGGCGGCGCCGCCATCGGCGGCCGGCGTCGGCGTGCCGCCGGTGCTGGATGAGCAGGCGAGGAAAGAGGCCGAGGCGAGCGCGAAGGCGGCGAACGAGATGCGGAGAATGCTCATCGATGACGCGTACCCGACCTCGGATCGTGCTGCAAGGCGGATTTTTCCCGTATTCCGAGCTTTACGGGCGCTTACAAGGGGCGCCGCGTCGATGGCTGCGAGGACCCTTCGCGAGCGAGGAGCGCTTGGAGGGTCGCCAGGAGGACGCCCGGCGGGAAGGGCTTCGCCAAGAAGCGCTGGTTGGGCCGGAGCGCTTCGGCGCGGAGCCGCGTGTCTTCCGTGTAGCCGCTCATAAAAATGGTAGGAATATTGGGTCGATGAGCTTCTACCGCCAGGGCGACCTCGGGACCGCTCCCGTGGGGCATCACCACGTCGGTGACAAGTGCGGCGATCGGCGCACGGGCGGCGACCGCGCCTGCCTCGCGGGGATCGGGGAGGGCGGTCACGTGATAGCCGGCGCGGGTGAGGAGGCGCTCCATCAGGCGACGAATCGCGTCGTCGTCCTCCACAAGCAGCACCAGCACCTCGTCCGTCGGCGGTCGCCCTTCGGTGAGAAGAACCTCGGCGGGCGGCAGCGGCGCCGGCGCCGGCGAGAGGGGCCAGGAAAGTTCGAAAGTCGTCCCTGACGGAGGCTCGCTACGGCTGTGAACGGTAATCGTTCCAGATGCTTGCACAATCAGCCCGTGGACGGTCGCGAGGCCGAGGCCGCTCCCTTTCCCGGCCGGTTTTGTCGTGAAGAAGGGATCGAACGCGTTCGCCAAGGTCTCGTCGCTCATCCCGATTCCGGTGTCGGTCACGGTCAAGACCAGCATCGGCCGCTCGCCGCCGGCGCGACGGAGGGCGATCGTGAGTTCGCCGCCGTCGGGCATCGCATCGCGGGCGTTGAGCGCCAAGTTGACGAGGATCTGTTGGAAGCTCGAAGGATCGGCCCAGAGGGGGCCGAGATCGTCAGCGATTTCGGTGCGGAGGCGGACGGAATCGCCGAGGAGGGGGCGAAGAAGTGCAGCGATCGCAAGGACTTCCTTCGCGGGGTCGACGCGCGCGAGAGAGACGAGTCGCTGCTTCGAAAAGGCGAGGAGCTGCTGGGTCAGCTGGGCGGCCCGATCCGACGCGCTCCGAATTTGCGTCAGGCTCTCGGCGACCGTCGCCGTCGTGTCGGGGGCGTTCGGCGTCTGGAGGGCGGCGTCGGCGAGGGCGACATGGGCGCCGATCGCCATGAGAATATTGTTAAAATCGTGGGCCACACCGCCGGCAAAGCGGCCAATGGCTTCCAAGCGCTGGCTCTGGCGGAGCTGTTCTTCGAGGCGCTTCTGGAGCGCCGCCTGCTCTTCGAGCTCCCGGTTCCGCTCGTCGAGGCGGGCCGCCGTCTCGCGGAGCCGCGTGGTGAGGGTGCGGAGGTCGGCGACCATCGACTCGCGCGCCTGCACGAGGACGAGGAGATCGCCGCGGGGATCGTGGGGCGGGAAGTCGTCGAGACGGAGGGCGTGGGTCGCCAAGTCCTCCATCCGGACGATCCACGGCCCGCCGAGAAAATAGACGTTGTCGCTGCCGTCCACGCGGCACATTTGGCCGCGAAATTGGAGCGTTGGGTGGGCGAGTGCGCGCAGGAGGAAGACGTCTTTCGGGCGCGCGACGAAGTCGGCCACGGTGGTGACCTGAAAGGGGCGATCGACGGCGAAGGCTTCTGCGAAAGGGGTGCCTACCGTCACCGACGGCGCGAAGCTCGCCCACCGCGGGCCGAGCGCGCGGACCCTCGCCCCTGCCGGCCCGTCGCCGCCGATAGCGACGAAAAACGGAAATAACTCGGCCAGGAGCGCCGTCATGTCGCGAGTGGCTGCCAGGCCACAAGGAAGCGGTCGAAGGGGCGCCCGCTCGGTGCCGTTTGGGGGGTGTAGGTCGCCTGCACGGCGATGCCGAAGCGCAAGCCGAGCCCTTCAAGCAGCCCGACGACGAGCGGCGCAAGCCCGAGCCGCTCCGAGTGGTAGTCGAGGGTCAGCGTGCCCGCATGGCCCCCGTCGGTCGCGACCTCGGAGACGGCAAACGACGGCGGGCGGAGGTCGGGGAAGGCGAGCTGGACGCGCGTGTGCAACCCGTCAAGGTTCGCGAGAAACTCCGGAAACGTCCCCCCCGCGGAAGTCATCATGCCCCCATACCCGACCTCGGCCG
>JAAFHJ010000645.1 GCA_013298325.1 Myxococcales bacterium
CCGCAATTTCAGCAACTTTGCCTCCACCGAGTGTACCGAAAGCGGGACGACATCTGCTCTTCGTCGACAAGCCGGAACGCACGCAGACCCAGCTTCAAATCGGCCGCCTCGGAACGTCCCCCCACGACCCGGATCACGCTGCGCTGTTGCTCGGGAACTCGATTTTCGGCGGGAGTTTCACGTCGCGCATGATGCAGGAAATCCGTGTGAAGCGCGGATGGTCCTACGGGGCCGGCTCACGCCTCCCCATCGACCGGGAACGCCACGAATTCTCGATGCATTGTGCGACCGCCTCCGAAGACGCGGCCGCCTGCATCGCCCTCCAAATCGGCATGCTGGAGAAGCTAGTCGCCGAGGGCGTAACCGACCGCGAGACGGCGGCGACCAAGAAATTTCTCGTAAAGTCATGGGCTTTCGAGGTCGACACCGCCGAAAAGCGCCTCGTGCATCCTCTCGACGTCGTCGCGCTCGCCCTCCCCGAGGACTATTACAGCGGCTACACGGCCCGGTTCGCAGCGACCTCCCGCGAGGCCGCGAACGCCGCCATCGCGCGCCGGTTGCCGGCCGACGACCTGATGATCTGCGTCGTCGGGACCGCCGGCGACGTGCTCGAAGGGCTCCAAAAAGCCATCCCGAACCTCGCCAGCACGACGGTCATCCCGTACACCGCGGCGTAGATTACTTCCGTTTCGCGAAGGTTTCCGCGAACTTCGTGTCGTAGCGGCTTTCGGCCCATTCTGGGGTTGCGAGCACTGCGCGCACGAAGTTCATGTTCGTGACGAGCGGCTCGATGGTGCTCGTCGCGAGGATCTCGGCGAGCCGTGCCGTGGCGACTTCGCGGGTCTCCCCCCAGGCAACGACTTTCGCGACCATCGGATCGTAGAAGGGCGTCACCGCGTTTCCGGCGACGACGCCAGACTCGATTCGAATCGTTTCATTGAGAACTTCCCCCTGCCCGCCGAGCCACGACAACGTCGTGATCGGTCCCGGTTTCGGGACGAAACTCTTTGCCGGATCCTCCGCGTAGACGCGTGCTTCAATTGCATGTCCGTTTCGCGGCAACTCGCTCCAATCGGGCAATTTTTCGCCGGCGGCGACGCGAAGTTGCCACTCAACGAGATCAAGTCCGGTCACCATTTCGGTGACGGGGTGTTCGACTTGGAGGCGCGCATTGACCTCGAGGAAAAAGAGGTTCCCATCGGCATCTGCAATAAATTCGCAGGTCCCCGCACCGACGTACCCGACGTGACGGACGACGCGAATCGCGGCAGCATAGAGGTCCCGGCGACGGGCTTCCCCGGCTTCCCCCGCAAAGAACGGAGCAGCCGACGGCGACTCTTCGACAATCTTCTGGTGGCGACGCTGCAGGCTGCACTCGCGCTCCCCGAGCGCAAAGACCTGCCCATGGGTATCGGCAAAGATCTGCACCTCAATGTGGCGCGGCTGGGAGACGTAGCGCTCCAAATAAACACGCGCGTCAGCAAAGCTCGCCTTTCCGCGGTCGCTGCAGCTCTGGAGCGCCTTTGCCATCCCTTCTTCCGTGGCAACGACCTGCATCCCGATCCCGCCACCGCCACCGACCGCCTTCACAACGACCGGATACCCAACATCGGCGGCGATCGCTTTTGCGGCGGCGATCCCCTCCTCGGTGTCGATCGCGATCGGCGCGTCGGTTCCAGGGACCGGTCGTGTCCCGGCGGCTAACGCGACGTGTCGCGCCTTCATTTTGTCTCCGAACGCCTCGAGAACCGCCGGCGTCGGGCCGACGAAGGTCACCCCTTCCGCGGCAAGGGCGCGCGCGAAATCTGATTTTTCGCTAAGAAATCCGTAGCCCGGGTGGACGGCGTCGGCGCCCGTCGCCTTCACCGCTGCAACAAGCGCCGCCACGTTCAGATAGCTATCTTTTGCGGCCGCCGGTCCGATGGCGATCGCCTCGTCGGCTTCGGCGACGTGGGGCGCTGCCGTGTCGGCTTCCGAATAAACGGCGACCGTGGCAATGCCGAGGCGTTTCGCGGTGCGGATGACGCGACGAGCGATTTCACCGCGATTTGCGATCAGGAGCTTGCGAAAGAGGGGGGTTCCATTCGGTTCCGCGTTCATGGGCGCTTCTGTTCCAAGGTTTCCGCGGTCGTGTCAATGCCTCTTTCTCCCGACCGCGCTTCGTGCTTTCATCCCGAGTCGTGGAAATTCTCGGACGCCGTGAACAGCGCAAACAAGATGTCCGCGACGCCATCGTTGCGGCCGCGATGAAACTTCTCACCGAGCGTCGCTTCGACGACGTCACCATCGACGACATTGCAGCGACCGCGGGGATCTCGCGCCGCTCGTACTTCCGCTATTTTCCGACAAAAGAAGCCGCCGTCTTCCCCCGACACGACGCCCGTGTCGCCCAATTCCGCGAAACGCTGAAGGCGGAGGCCTCAAACGGCGGCTTCCCTGCGCTCCGAAAAGCGCTTCTTCAGCTGGCGACCGACTATGGCGCCCACAAGGAGGAGTTCGCCTTTCAGCAACGCCTCGTGTCTACGGTTCCCGATGTCGCCGGCTACGAAGCGAACATCAACGCCGATTGGGAAATGGCACTGAAGGACGCGCTTTCCGAGCTGCTGCCGACGGTACCCAGCATCGATCTCGAGGTCATCTCCGCCCAGATGATTGCCGCGATGCGTGTGACGCTCCGCGTCTGGGCACTCACCGAAGGGGCCGACCTCGTCGTCCTCGGAAACCGCGTCATCGACTTCTTGGAGCGCGGCGTCGGGCACCTGTTTGAGGCGCAAGGCTGATTGCAGCCGTCACCTTCCGCGGAACGGACCGAAGAACGCCCTCTTGGAATTCCAGGAGGGCGTTTCGTTTGCAGACCGGTTTGGTTCGGTCAGGTCAAGTAGTCACGGTCGCGGAGCTTCTTCGGG
>JAAFHJ010000647.1 GCA_013298325.1 Myxococcales bacterium
CCTGGAAAGCTTGAGTCAGTGTGCCTGCGAGTCTCCTGACATTCGCGAGTCGATTCAAGGGATTCGGGACGCAACCGGAACGCTCTGTCGGATCGTCGATGGCCTCGTCGACTTCGCAGCGCTTAGCCCCTCCCGCGAAGGGATCCCGATCGGGCGGGTGCTCGACCGTCTGAAGAGCCTCCTCCGAGGGGTTCTACGTGCCGGCAACCACACCCTGGAAGTCACGGTTGAGCCCGCCGTTTATTGCGTACGAATTCATCCGCTTATGCTGGAACAAGTACTGGCAAGCCTCGTCATGAATGCCCTCGACGCCAACCCGGCGGGGACTGCCGTGTACCTTCGCGCAGCCCCTTACCGGCAACCGAACAACGCCGACCGGCACTTCGTCCGTATCGAGGTGGAGAACCGCGGGGCGCCGATTCCATCGTGGGTCGAAACACGCCTTTTTGAGCCGTTTTTCTCGACAAAACCGGAGGGGATGGGGCTTGGGCTGGCGACAGCACGGGAGGCTTTGCGGAGCGCCGGTGGAGATGTGTGGTTCGTGCCGACGACCGGTGGCGTTCGGTTTGACGTGATCGTCCCCGCCGGCCAGGCGGATCGTACAGAAATGGAGGCGGGAAGATGACCAAAGTCCTGGTCGCAGACGACGACAGCGGCTTCTCCGCGGCAATCGCCCGCCATTTGGTCGCGAGCGGATATCAAGTAAAAACCGTCGGTTCCGTGAAAGAGGCGACGCATCTGCTCGGCGAGGAGCACATCGACGTCGTCTTGACAGACCTGCGCATGGGCGATCGCGACGGCATCGATCTCCTCGCCGCCTGCAAAGATGCTCGGTGGCCCGCGCGCGCGATTCTCATGAGCGCCTACGCCACCGCAAAAGACTACGAAACAGCCATTAAGCTGGGTGCGGTTCGCGTGCTGTGCAAGCCGTTTACTCCCCAAGAGCTCGTCCAAGCGATTCGCGAGGCTGTCGAGTGCGAAACCGGCTTCCACGGAAGTCTTCACGGCGTGTCGCTCGTCGATATTCTCCAAATGTTTCATTATGGTCGGCGCAACGCTACGATCACGATCGGCGGCACGCTCCCCGGTCGAATTCACGTGGAAGCGGGGCAGATTGTCCATGCCGACACCGAGAAAGACCGCGGCGAGAAGGCCCTCATTGCCCTCTTGCAGGCCCGATCGGGGTCGGTCCGCACCACCGTGCTTTCCTCGGAAGAACGCACGATCAAACGAAGTTTCGATGCCCTCCTTCTCGACCTCCTTCGCGTGATCGACGAGACGGCGAAGAGCGTTCCGCCGCCAGCGGTCGCGAACGATTTCGACGGCTGGGATTTTGGCTCCGTTCGACCAACCCCGCTCGCCCCAGACGGAGCCCCGACGGGTGCCCCACCGGCGCTCCCGGCGACCGTCCCGCCGGTTCCGTTCCGTTCCGACGAGGCGAACTACCCCGCTTTCAATCGGATTTCCACCGCACCGCCACCGGTACACACGCTCGCCGATCCGTTCTCGGCGGTGCGCACCCTCGTCGTCGACGCGCTCCCCGGCGCGCTCGCCTTTGCGTACTTTCCGTCGAGCGACGAGACCCTTGGGATCGTCGATGTGGAAGACCCGGAGGCGTTCGCACCGCTCGCGCGCATGTTCTTGGAGCGGATGGAGCGGGCGTTCTCCTCCAGCTGCGAGTTTGCGACGGGGCAGCTCTCGCTCGCTTTTTTTCAGCGTCGGGATCGTCCGTACAGCCTGCTGTTCTTGACCGACGCCCAGTCCCGCGAGGACCGCACCCGCTTCCGCGGTCGAGTCGCTCCGCTCGCGTCGGCGCTGTTTGAGCGCGTTGTCGATGCTCGCTAACCCTTTCACATTTTTGGAATTTCTCTGATGCCACTTCGCCGCGCCTGTGAAGATGCCCTCGCCTCTTTTGACCACGCAGTCTCCGTCGTGGTGATCGACGGCACCAGCGGAACGCCGCTTGCCTCGGCTGCGCGTACCCCTGGCGATGTGACGCTGACGCTCGCCACCAGCATCGCGGCGCTTGCCCATCACGTGCCAGGCACGTTAACGACGGTCCTCGCCAAAACGCGGCTTGCCGCGACACCAACCGGTCCCGTCGACGAAGCACTCTTTCAAGAAGGGGCCAACGCCCACTTCGTAAAGAGCCTTCAAAAGGGGAATGCTTTCCTCGTCGTGGCGGCTCGAAATGCGAGCAACGTGGGCCTCGCCTGGGTTCACGTCCGGAGCGCCGCCCTCCAACTCGAAGCTCTCCTGTAGCGCCCTGTCTTCTCGGGCGAACTGCTGCCACCCTCCGCCCATGCGTATTGTTGCTGTCGCTGATACCCACACGTTCCAGGCTGACCTCGAAATTCTCCCCGAGGGGGACGTCTTCGTCCACGCGGGAGACCTGGTTCGTGACGGAAAAATTGAAGAATTCGAGCCTGTTGCGGCGTGGATTCGGCGCCTCCCTTTTCGCCACAAGGTGATTATTGCCGGCAACCACGACGGCTTTTTCGAGAGCGACCTCAAAGCCTCTCAGGAGCTTCTCGGCGACGCCCACTATCTGCAAGATGCAGGTATCGTCCTCGACGGCGTCCACTTCTGGGGGTCCCCGTGGCAGCCTGCCTATGCCGATTGGTGGTTCAATCTTCCGCGCGGAATCTCGCTGGCCGAGAAGTGGCGATTGATTCCTACCGGGGTCGACGTGCTGATCACCCATGGCCCCCCCTTTGGCATTGGCGACCGTGACGAAGAGGACGGCTGGCATCACGTCGACCGCGTCGGCTGCCGGGACTTGCTCAGCCGCATCGAGCGCGTAAAGCCGCGCACTCACCTTTTTGGGCACACCCACGTTGGCGGCGGCTTCTGGCAAATCGGCGATACCGCTTACTCGAACGTCACCACCTGGGAGTGCGAGCGCG
>JAAFHJ010000646.1 GCA_013298325.1 Myxococcales bacterium
GCGGCGATCTGGCAGCGAGCGGCCCCATCCACGGCCCCGCGATCGTGGTCGCGGTCGGCCCCGGCACGACGGTCGCCACCGACGGTACGCCCCCGGTGACGCTCGCCCCCAGCGAAGCGCTCTTCCTCGCCGCAGACGCCGCCCCGATCACCCTCCAGGGGGGGACCGCCTTCGTCGCGACCGTCGGCCAAGGGGAGCTCGCGCTTTAGAGCTGCTGGGTGCGCGGCGGTTCCTCGGCGGTTCCGGTCACGGCTTCGCGAAGCCCTTGATGCTGTCGATGCGACCACTGCCGTCGGAGGCCGTGAAGATCATGTCGCCGGTCGCCAGGTCCCGGCAGGCGCCGCGGAGCGGAATCGTCGTCGTTGCGAAGATCGCCGCGCCGCTCGGCCGAATGAGGACACCATCGTTGTCGATCTCGAGGAACGAAATCTTCATCAATCCGTCGACGGGGCTGATCGCGTAGCGGGGGCCGAATACTGGGGAACCGGCGCCCACGGCTACCGGCTGCGTAACCGGGAACGAGGTGAGCGTGTTGATTTTGGTCAACGTCTTCAAGGCTTTGTCGACGTCATACATGTTCGCCGACGACGTCGCGTAAGCCCGGAGTGTCGCCACATTGAAGATGTCCGGCAGCAGCGAGAGCGAGAGCGACGTCGCGGCCGGATCGCCGGTCGTGAAATCGAAGCTCTTCGCGCAGGCGCCGTTCGCACATTCAAAGTAGGGGAATGGCACCGCCGATGCCGCGCGCGTCGGCACGTAGGCGTACGGATTGCTCAGGAATCCGAGGTCGATTCCTGGAGCATCAACCTCCTTTGCCGCCGGGCCGATCGACGAGACGTGGGCACCGTCGCAGGTCCGCACGAGCGGCACTCGCTGAAGGCTCGCCGTAGGGGTGCCGACGTCGTAGGCGACGATCAACGAGTTTCCCTCGACCGCACATGCGCCGAGCTTCTTTCCACCCGGTACAGCCCCAAGAAATACTGGGGTATAGCTCGCCTTGAAGGGGAACGGCGTAGACGTCGCAACGGTAATCTCGTTCGCCGCCGGTTGGGCGTCGTTGCACGCCGGCCCGCTGTCGATGGGGGCGACGTCGGGCCCCGTGTCCGGGACGACGTTCGCGTCGGCATCGTCGGCGGCGTCGAGGCCGCTGTCGGGGACGGAGACGTCGGGGGCACTCTGGTCCTTGGCGGCATCGACGGAGGTGTCGGCCCCGGTATCGCGCTCACCGGCGTCGACCGGCGTCGTCGTCGGGAGAGCGTCAAAGGAGAGGCCGCAGGCCGCAACGATGGCGGGGGCAACAAGGAGCGGCAGGGCCTTCGAGAAGGAGCGGGCAGAGGGGCGGAGCGCCATGAGGGTCAGCCTACCCTGCGGGGACCAACACGGCGACCGTATTCCCGCATCACTGCTCCCCCCCCGCTCACGCCGCTTTCACGCCGCCGACTCAAAGCGGGGACGATGCCACTGCGCTCTCCCCAAAACGGACAAACGTGATCGCCCCTTTCTTCGCCCAATGATTTCCGGTCACAAACGGAGTTCCCGACTGATTCACATCCGGCTCCCAGGAGTCTTGGGCCCCACCGGCCCCAGAACGCCTCAAAACTGCTTTAAATTCAAACCAATCCCCGGGCGCTCCGTCCATGACCACGTCGAACTTCCAGGCGTGCAGACCCCACCGGTTCTCGGGATCTTCCCCGTAGCCATCGGAGGAATAGCTCCGCTTCGGTCCGTAGCTCGTCGGCCATTGATCGCAGGTCCAATCAAGGAGGGAGTCGCTCGACCAATCGAGAAAGAGATCGCTCCGCTTGGCGAGAGATGAGGTCAAATTTTTCGTAGAGAGATACCGGATCGGCTCAAAGGCCTGCGCCGCATTCCCGGCAGCGACGAGCCCGTTCGCGTGGCCGCCGCGAAGGAAGATCTGCTCGCCGGGCGCCGTCTCTTTGAGGACGTAGACAACCGTCCGTTGGGGGCGCGCAACCGGCGGTTCTGGCTGGAAATGACTCAGGAACTGGAGGGTTGAGCAGCTCGCGGGGAGGAGCCCGGGGGTCGTCGCGAAAAGCGGAAACCCATGGTCCTGGCCGGGGAGCTCGACGAGCGCATTCGGCACCGATGCGCCATCGAGCGCGTCGTGAAACAAACGCGATTGTTCGACGGGGACAGTTCCGTCGGCCTGGCCATGAATCAGCAAGAACGGCGGGGCCGACGCGCTGACATGGAGCGCCGGCGAGTTCGCCGCCTCGCGCCCGAGCCAGTCGCCGTCGCGGCCGATGTAGTCGACGAGGTAGTCGGGGATCGGCGCCCGCCGGAGGTCCATCCGCCCGTAATAGGAAACAATTCCAGCCGGTTTGGGTGTGCCGCTTGTCTCGCAGGCACCGCCGTCCGTGGTGTCAAGGTCGCCATTGTTTGGGGAAGTCCCAAGGAGTGCGACGAGGTTTGCCCCGGCCGATGCACCGATGGCGATGACGCGATCGGGGTCGGCGCCGTAGCTGGCTGCATGGGCCTTCGCCCAGCGGATCGCGCAGCGGGCGTCGCTCGCGGCGGCAGGGGCGCGGTTCGGGACCGGCCCGTTGTTCACGAGTCGGTAGTTGATCGCCGCAGCGACATACCCTTGGCCGGCGAGGCGAAGGAGGTCGTCCCGGTGGTCGCTCTTGTCGCCGCCACGCCAGCCGCCGCCGTGGACAATGACCACAAACGGAGCGCCCCGCGCGACCTTAGGTACTGCAAGATCAAGCGTTTGCGGCTGCGCGCTGGCGGTGCCGCGGAAAGGCGTGGTGTAGACGACGTTCGGAAGCCAGGTCACGTCCCCCGCGGCCGGCAGCGGGGGGACGGTGCAGGAAGTGCGCGTCATCGGCGAGCAGTCCGAGAAGGTGTCCGCGGGGCAACGAGCGGCTACCGCGCCATCGACCGCG
>JAAFHJ010000065.1 GCA_013298325.1 Myxococcales bacterium
AAGCTGCACGTGGCCGCCTCTGCGAACGCGCGATCGAGGGTCGCCGTGCTAGCCGCAATCGATTGGGCGAGAAGGCTGCGGTCCCACGTGGACGAGTTCGGCGGATCGAGCGGGTCCCGCGGCACGCCCGCCTGGGGGACCGCCTCCTGCTCAACGTCCGTGTAGACGAATGAGTCATGGCTCTCGACGGGATCGCGCCCGCTCCCACGCCGCGCCGAGACCGTGCTTGGAACCGTCCACTCATGGTGGCGAACGCGATAATTTGCGTCGGAATACACGTCTTCCGTCACCGTTGCCGGCGTATCGCGAAGGCGATTTCGCGCCGAATCCCGGGACGAGCGGTAGGAAGAGACGCTCGACTGAAGCGACTGCGCGCGGCTGCAGTCGGAGCTGCGCGGATTCGAAGAACAATTGCTGCGAGCGCTCGAGAGTTCCGCCTCCGCGTTGTCGACGTCGCGTTGGGCATCCAGGTAAGCGCGCTCCCGGTCGGCCTTTTGCGGATTCGGCACTTGGCGCGTACCCGACTTGTAGCGAACGGTCTTCACTTCTTCGGAGAACGTATGATTGACGCTTCCAAGGCGGGCGGCGACGGTCACCTGAAAGTCCGATTGAGCCCCCGGCGCGCAGACCGCTCGCGGCCCAATTTTCCCTTGAGTCAGCGCACAGCCGTCGCCGGCCACTCCAGGGCCTGAAATTCCTACGGAAATCGGAATCGCCGCCGTCCGGAGGAACTCCGCTTCTGCGGCGTGCATGTCGTTGTCGGGGACGACCGACGCCGAGAGGCACTGGGCAGTTCGACGCAAAAACCAGCGCTCACCAGACGCCTTTTTGTCGGAAAGGGTCACGAGCCGCTGCGCAGAAGCGGTACGTCGATCACGCACGAGCGCGTCGTAGGTGCTGATCGAAAGGGGCTGCTGCGCCTCTTCCAAACAAACGACAGATACGACGTTTGCGTCGAGGGACTTCCCGTCGTCCATGCCCGCACATTCTTTGGCATGGGCTTGGCCAGCGACATCAAGCATCGTCAAGAGGTCGGCGTCGGTCCCGCGGAGTCCACGAAAGGGGGCCAGCTCCTTCACGCATGCGTCGATCTGGCCGGCTTCACAGGGCACTTTTCCGGCTGCGAGCGTCGCTTTCTTGAGGCGCGCCATCGCGTCCGTCGCTGCGGCACATGCTTCCTTTTCCTTCGGTTCCAGCTGGCAGGCGGCGTCGTAGTTGGACGCCTCGCCGTAGAGATCGCCACGAGCCTTGGCCGCTTTGGCTGCCTCGACGTGCTGGGCGAACGGCGACGGTCCACAGGCGCCAACGAGGATCACGAGCGGAAGAAATGCGGGGATCAATCGGGTTTGCATCGGGTTCTCTGACGGCGGTCGCGCGAAGGTAATCAACGGGAATTTCGGGAACTTCCGGAAGCTTCCCACAAACGAAAAGTGGCGAAACGGGCGCAGAATGCACGCGTTTCGCCACCAGGGCCAGCGCGCATCTCAAAAGATGCACACGGGCAGCTCGAACTCAGTTCCCGATGGTCTTCGCGACTTCCGCCGCGAGGTCGTCGGTCTTCTTCTCAATGCCTTCGCCGAGCTCAAAGCGGACGAAGCCGGTGAGCTTCGTGCCGGCGCCGAGCTTCTTCTCAAGGCTGTTCGCGATGGTCTCGATGGTGGCGCCATCGGCCTCGCCCCAGACGTTCGCCTGGCCGAGGAGCGTCACTTCCGTGAACCACTTCGCGACCTTGCCGTCGATGATCTTCGGCCAAGCGGCTTCCGGCTTGCCCTCTTCCTTGAGCTGACCGGCGAAGATTTCCTTCTGCTTGTCGAGCGTTGCGGCGGGGACGGCGTCCTTCGAGAGGACGAGCGGGCGCATCGCGACGATCTGCATGGCGCAGTTGTCGGCGAAGGCCTTCAGGTCGGCGTTGGCGGCGGCGTCCGCATTCGCGGCGGCAACGGCGACGATCGACGCGTTCTTCCCGCCCATGTGGACGTAGGCCTGAACGAAGCCGTTCGCGCCCGCTTCGATGGCGTCCCAGCGGCGGACAACGATGTTTTCGCCAATCTTACCGGCGAGTTCCTGGCGGACGAGTTCGACGGTCTTGTCGGTGCCCGGGAAGGTCTTCGTGGAGAGGTCTTCGCCGGCCTTGGAGGCGGCGGCCACTTCGAGGACCGAGCCGACGAAGGCGCGGAAGTCGTCGCCGCGGGAGACGAAGTCGGTCTGGCAGTTGACCTCGACGAGCGCGCCGCGCTTGCCGTCGGCGGAGACAAACGTGCGAACTTCGCCTTCGCTGGCAACTTTGCCGGCGGTCTTGGCGGCCTTCACGAGCCCCTTCTTCATGATGATGTCGACGGCTGCGTCCATGTCGCCGCTGGCTTCGACGAGCGCGCTCTTGCAGTCGCTCATGCCCGCCTGGGTGCGCTCACGGAGTTCCTTAACCATCGATGCGGTGACTTCGGCCATGGTCCCTACGTTCCTTTCGTCGGCCCTCCGAGACTCTGCTCGGCGCGGCCGGCCTAGTGCGCTCGCTGCGGCGAGGATCTAGGCGATTGTCCTGTCCCGGCAGCGGGTCCAGGGACGTTTGTGGTGCCGGCGCCTTATCGAAATGCCGGCAAATTGCAAGTGGATTCGTGTCAGAAAAGGCGCAGAAAAGCCCGCACTCCATCTCCGGGGCTTCCGGAGGAGAGGCGGGCTCTGCGGGAGCCCACGCTCAGCGAGATCGCCGAGCGGTGGGGCTCGGGATTCAGTTCGAAGCTTCCGGCGTTGCGGCGGGGGCTTCTTCATTGCGGCGGCCGCGGAAGACTTCCGTGTTGCCACGGTCGCCGCGGTCCCCACGCTCGCCACGGTGGCCGTGGTCGTCGCGGGAGTGCTCCTTGCGGCGCTGGGCGCCTTCAACGGCAGCATCGGCGATGCGGGCCGTGATGAGCTTGATCGAGCGGATCGCGTCGTCGTTGCCCGGGATGACGTAGTCGACGTAGTCGGGATCGCAGTTGGTGTCGGTGATCGCGATGACCGGAATGTTGAGGCGCTTCGCTTCCTTGACGGCGATCGTCTCCATGGCCGGGTCGATGACGAAGAGGGCCGCCGGGAGGGCGTTCATCGCCTTGAGGCCGCCGAGGTACTTCTCTGCGCGCTCACGCTCTTTCTCGAGGCGGGAGACTTCCTTCTTCGGGAGCTGAAGGTAGGTCCCGTCTTCCTTCATGCGCTCGAGCTGGCGGAGGCGATCGAGCCCCTGCTTCGAGGTGCGGAAGTTCGTGAGCGTGCCGCCGAGCCAGCGGTTCACGACGTAGTAGGAACCCGAGCGGGTCGCCTCTTCGATCACGATTTCCTGGGCCTGGCGCTTGGTGCCGACGAAGAGGATGTGGCCGCCGCGGGCGACGGTTTCCTGAACGAAGTTGTACGCCTTGGTGAAGAGGCGCGCCGTCTGGTCGAGGTCGATGATGTGAATGCCGTTGCGGGCGCCGTAGATGAAGGTCTTCATCTTCGGGTTCCAGCGCTTGGTCTGGTGACCGAAGTGGACGCCGGCATCGAGGAGGGACTTGAGCGGAAGCGCGAATTCAGTAGCCATGGTGGTCGATTCCTTTTCGGTTGGGCTCTCCCCTTCGCAAACGCCGCGAGCAGCTCCGAAGAGCTGCACCGCGCGGCGCTGTTGACCCGCGAAGGGTTGGAATTTCACACAGCCCCTTGGGAACCATCATTGGCTCCCCAAGATTTGCGTGAGGTGGGGGCGACTAGGACGGATCCGGGTCACTCGTCAAGGAGAAATCGCCCCCCGCTCGCAGATCACTTCGCTTTGTCGCAGTCGATCTTGCCGACGAAGTCGTTGCTGAAGAACGCCGGCTCGCCGAAGGCCTTGCCGGCCTTATCCTTCGACGGCTCCTGAAAACGAACTGTGTGCAGATTGCACGTGCCGTCTTTCCGGAGCTTGGTCACCACGGCGGCGTCGATGAAACGAGAGGTCACGAAGAGCGTGATCGGTTCTTTCTCGAGTTCCCAAGCCTTGGAGGTGATTCGCGCAAAAATCGCGTCGTCGGTGGCGTCCCGCGCCCACTTCGCGTTCACGAGCACCTTGAACTTCCCCTCCAGCGCGGGATCCTTCATGCCGGCGGGCGGCAGTTCCGCGGAGGGCTTCTTCGCCGGTTCGGCGGGCTTGGTGGCTTCCGTCTTCGCCGGTTCGGCGGGCTTCGCTTCCACTTTGGGGCCTTCGGCCGGTTTCGTCGTCTCGGACGCGACCGGTTCGGCCGGCTTCGCCGTCGTCGTAGACTCGCCGGACGCAGGAGCAGGCTTCACGTTGGAACCACCTTCCGTCGTCGAAACGGAGGGGACGTGCACGCCCGCCGCATTCTTAAGCGACGAGCAGCCGACAGTGGTCGCGAAGAGGATGGCGGGCAAAAGAACACACAAACGCTTCGAATTCATGATCATTTTCTCGGGTGGGCGCCCGGCAACGTTGCCGAACGGGCCACGAGATAGCTGAGCCTGGCATTGAGGCGCACATCAAACGAGGTCAAACGACCGATGGGTCGGTACGGAAGGATTTCAGGAGGGCCACTTCGTCCCTGTAGGGGAATTTCCCTTCGGCAGGCGCCGTCTCCAGGACCGCAGGGATCTCGGCGAAGCGTGCATCCTGCACCAAACGACGAAAGACGGCCTCGCCGAGGAGCCCCTTTCCAAGGTTCTCGTGGCGGTCGACGCGCGAGCCAAGCGCTTTTTTTGAATCATTCAAATGAAAGGCAACAATCCGCGAAAGACCGATGGCTTCTTTGACCTTTTCAAAAGTCTTTTCATAGCCTTCCACCGTTGCCAGATCGTTCCCCGCCGCGTATGCGTGCTGAGTATCGAAGCAACAGGCCAGGCGAGTCGCGTCTTTGACGGCGGCGAGGATATCCCGAAGATGCGACCATTCATGGCCGATGCAGGTCCCCTGCCCGGCGGTGTTCTCCAGGAGAATCTTCGCGGAAGCGCCTTCGGTGCGGCGGTGCACCTCGTCGAGGCTCGCGGCGACGCGGGAAATGCCTACCGCCTCGCCATCGCCGAGGTGGGCCCCCGGGTGCAAAACCGCGTACGGAATGCCGAGGGCACTGCAGCGGCGGACCTCGTTCGCGAGCGACTCAATGCTCTTTTCGCGCAATTCTTCCGTCGCGGCGGCGAGGTTGATCAAATAGCTCGTGTGGGAGGCGATATACGCTGCGCCGAAGGTCTCCGCCGCCTTCCGAAACGCGAGGATCTTCGCGTCGTCGAGGGCCGGCTCCTTCCACGTGCTGCTATTTTTCGTAAATATTTGAACCGCTTCGCAGCCATCGTCGGTTGCGCGGGTGAGCGCGAGGTGAAGGCCGCCGGCCACCGATTCGTGAGCTCCAAGACGCATGGCCGCTTCGATACCACCAAACTTTTGCTAGGGGCGGCCTCCGTGAACCCGCCCTCCGTCGTCGACGCACGCGCATTTCTGGCAGCCTCCGGACCGGACGCGCTCGCCCCCCTCTTCGAGGGCTGCGCGAACCGATGCCATTGCCGCTATTGGCACTTCGTCGGCACAAAGAACGAATGGCTCGAAAAGTGTGCTTTTCGCCCGGCAGACAATGCCAGCGAGCTGAGCGCGGCGATCGGAGCCGAGGCCGATGACGGCCACGGCCTCGTTGCACTTTCAGACGGAATTCCGGTCGGTTGGCTCAAGGTTGCCCCGCGAGCGTCCGTCCCAAAGTTGCGCAATCAAGGCGTGTACAAGCGCCTCGAACTCGCCAATGATGGCGTGTGGGTCGTCGTCTGCCTTTTGGTCGCCGAACAGGGGCGCCGCCAGGGGGTTGCCCGCGCATTGATTGGTGCCGTCGACGACTACGTGCGACGACGAGGCGGCCACACCATCGAAGCGCTCCCCCGCGTCGAAGAGCGCGAACTTCACGCGGAGGAGGCCTTCGCCGGGCCCTGGATCCTTTACCGGGATGCCGGCTTTGAGGAGGTCGCTGGCGAACGCCCTTATTCCGTCTTTCGCAAGCGCCTGCGGGAACTTACACCCTGAATCAAACCGGAATTTTTGCAAGTTTCAAGAGGTAGAAGGTGAGCGCAGAGATCGCCGCCGCCCCCGGGACCGTCAACACCCAGGCCCAAACAATCCGCCCGGCAACTCCCCAACGCACGGCGGAAAATTTCCGCACCGAGCCGACGCCAACAATCGCGCCAGTGATGGTGTGCGTCGTCGATACCGGGATCCCGAGGCCGGTCGCCAGGAAGAGGGTGATCGCGCCTGCGGTCTCCGCGCAAAAGCCGCCAACGGGTTGAAGTTTTGTAATTTTCATCCCCATGGTTTTCACGATGCGCCAGCCGCCGGAGAGCGTCCCGAGGCCGATGGCCGTGTGGCAAGCCAGGACGACCCAAATTGGAACGTGAGGCCCCTTGCCGTGGGTGCCCGCGGCGAGGTTTCCGGTCGCCACGAGGGCGGCGCAGATGATCCCCATGGTTTTTTGCGCGTCGTTGCCGCCGTGGCCCAGCGAATAGAGCGCCGCCGAGAGCAGCTGCATTTTGCGAAAGCCCCCGTCCACTTTGCGCTGCGGGGTGTCGCCAAAGATTCGCATCACGACGTTCATCAGGACGACGCCAAGGAGCATTCCGAGCACCGGCGAAACGACGATAAACAGGCCTGTCCGCGCAAAGAAATGGAGGTCTAGCGCCCCGAAACCGGCTTTTGCGATGGCGACGCCCGCCATCCCGCCGAGGAGCGCATGGCTGGAAGATGTCGGAAGCGCGAGCCACCACGTGAGAATGTCCCACACGATCGCGCCGACAAGCGCCGCCGCGACAACCCCGAGCGTAATGATTCCGGGGGAAATCCCCTTAGAGATGCTGCCTGCGACCTCCTCATTAAAGACGAGAAACGCAATAAAATTAAATGCCGCGGCCCACCAAACGGCGACTTTCGGTGAAAGAACTCTCGTCGATACAACGGTTGCGATGCTGTTCGCCGCATCATGAAAGCCGTTGATGTAGTCGAACCCTAGTGCGAGGACGATGATGGCGATCAGTCCGGCATTCGCGGCGGTCATGCGTACTCCAGGACGATACCTTCAATCAGGTTGGCGACGTCGTCGCAGCGATCGGTCGCCTCCTCCAGGTAGTCAAAGATCTCTCGCCACTTCAGGACGTCAATGGGGTCGTTCCCGCGCCTGTACAGCGCGGCAATTGCACGACGAAAGATCCCATCGGCCTCACTCTCAAGCTCGTCAATTTCCTTGCAGAGTGCAAGGAGGCGCTCCGGGTTTTTGAGCCCCGGCAAGAGGCGCATCGCCTCCATGAGCTTTTCGCAGGAGCGCACGAGAACGTCGCAGAGCGGGATCGCTTCTGGACGCAGCACTCGGACCTCGAAGAGCACGATGCGCTCACTCACCGCTTCGACGGCATCGAGAACGTCGTCGAGATTCGTCGTAAGCGCGTGAATGTGCTCGCGATCAATGGGGGTAATCCAAGTATTATGGAGGCGACGCATCGCTTCGTGGGCGATCGAATCGGCCTCTTGCTCAAGACGTTTGATCCCCTCCGCTCGCGCAACGACACGTGACGAAGCCGGCCCTTCCGCGGCCTTTTCGAGATCGTGGTGGCTCGCATCGATCTCCGTGAAGAGGGTGCGAAGCTCCTGGGCGCCGGCCATTGCCTTCTCCGCTTGGGCGCGGAATGCGCTGAAGAATACGTCGTCGCTGGTACGAGTTCCGAACATGCGCCTGTATCCAAAACGCATGTGACAGCCACGTGGCGACGGAGCGAATATTCACGCCGTCGCGTGAATCAGGGCGGGCGGACGGTGAGTCGCTCGTGGATATCGTCCGCAATAGAAACGGCAACCGCCCCAACTTTAATGATTGCAGGTGGCGGCGCAGGGGCCATCACGAGGCCGTAGCTCTGGAGCGTCGAAAGGAGCGCATCAGGCGCCACGATGACCTTTTCGAGCAGCGCGTATTCGCCGAGAGCGCGCGCGAAATCGGCCGCCGACGGATAGCGGTCCTCGCGGTGACGGGCCAGTGCGCGGCGAAGGACGGGCCGAAGGGCCTCGGGCACCCGAGGGCTGCGCTCGAGGGCGTCAATGTTTGCGTCACGAATGCGGAGGAGCATTTCCACTTCGCCGAGGCCCCGAAACAGGGGCTCACCGAGGAGCAATTCAGCGAGCAAAATTCCAACGTTAAATAGGTCGCTCCGGGCGTCGAGCTCCTCGCCGCGCACCTGCTCCGGCGACATGTAGCCGGCCTTCCCCTTCACCTGGCCGGTGATGGTCCGTCGGTCCATGTCCGTGAACCGCACGATGCCAAAATCGGTAAGTTTTACGCCGCCCGAGGTGTCGAAAAGGACGTTGGAGGGGGAGACGTCTCGGTGCACGAGGTTGAGCGGGCGGCCCCGTTCGTCACGCAAATCGTGGGCGTACGCAAGCGCGCGGAGGACCGAGAGGGCCACATGGAGCGCAGTGGCAACGGAGACGGTTGGAGGCACGACGGTGATGGCGTCGCTCGGTTCGCGGCGCGCCGGTGGTACCGCACGGAGGAGCTGCCCCGCGGTGCTCCCCTGCACAAGCTCGAGAATGATATACGGAGCGCCATCTTCCTCGCCAAAATCAAATACTTGGACGACGTTGGGATGGTGCAACTTGGCGCCGATCCGTGCCTCGTCGACGAACATTCCGAGGAAGTCACGGTCGCTGGCAAGCTCGGGAAGGATGCGCTTTACGGCGACGTACTTCTCAAAGCCGTGGGGGCCGGTTCGGCGCCCCAAGAACACCTCCGCCATCCCGCCAGTGGCGAGGCGTGTGATGATTTCGTAGGGGCCGATGCGATCCGGGGCGACGAGCGACACCCCGTGTACATACACCATTTTCAGTGCAGCAACGGCCGTCGACACCGCAGGGTGACGAGCACAGACGTTGAGGGCATCCCCCCGTCGATCACGCACGGTCCGATTGCATTCCCGAGAAGGCGGCCATGGTCTAGCCTGCGCCGCCGTGACGCCCCTGCCCTCCTCGCAGCCCTCCGGTCGACCCCCGCCGCGTGTCATTGCCGTCGTCGGCGCGACGACGTTCTTCGGCGAGCATCTCCTCGGAGTTCTTGAAGAAGATCCGCGCGTCGATCGCATCGTCGCCGTCGGGGAAAAGACGTCACCCGGCGCCGGCGCAAAGACGCGCAGCTACGAACTCGACGTCACCCAGCCGGGCAGCGAGGCCCGCTTGGCGGAGATTTTCGCCACCGAAGCGATCGAGGCGGTCGTTCACGTCGGCTTTCTTCAGGTTCCCGCAACGGCAGCGGCCTGGGCCCACGAATACGAGAGCGTCGGGACGATGCGGGTCGTCGTGGCAGCGCGCAAGGCTTCGGTCGGAAAGTTCGTCGGGGTCTCGAATACGTGGCTCTACGGCGCGCTCCCCTCGAATCCAAATTTTCTCGATGAAAAACGGGACCTTCGAGCATCACGAAGTGAACCATTCTTCGCCGACAAGATCGAAGCCGAAGCGAAGATGCGGGAGCTCGCCGAGAAGAGCCCCGAGACTTCCGTCACAATTTTGCGCTTCTCGCCCATCGTCGGTTCGACGATTGATAATCTTCACACGCGATGGCTTTCGCGGAGCCTTGTACCGACGCTCCTTGGCCATGATCCGCTTTTTCAATTTCTGCATGAAATTGATGCGATTGCGGCGCTAAAACACGCACTATTCCGCGACGTACCTGGTGTCTACAACATCGTGGGCGAAGGGGTTGTCCCGCTCTCCCTCGCCATCCGACTTGCCGGTCGTACCGCAATCCCGCTGCCGCGAACGCTCTTGCGCCCGCTCGTGTCGGCCCTCTGGTTGGCCGAACTCGCCGAAGGCTCGGAAGCATTTTTGCCCTACCTCCGCTACCTGTGCGTGGCCGATGGTTCAAAAGCGGCTCTTGCCGGGTTCAAACGTGCCTATACCTCGCGCGAAGCCCTCCTCGATTTCGGAAGTACCCAACGCCTGCGTGATGCGCGCCAGCTCCAGGAGCCCCGCCGATGAGCAAGAAAGCTTCAAACAAAGGTCGCCCTTCTGCCCCGTGGTCGAAGAAAGAGGCGGAAAAACGAGCCGCCGAACGGCCCGAATCGGTTGCGCCCGTTCCGGACGCGCATGAACCCGAAGTTCCGCCGATTCCGCAAACGCGCGAGGCAGTTCTTGAAGAAGTTCATGCGCTTGAAGCGGAACTTGAGGATCTCGGCGCCAAGATCCACGCCGAGCACCAACAGCGACTGAAGTCGGCCCCACCGCCGCCGCCCGTCGCCCCGGCGTCGATCCCGGCGCCGCTCCCGTCGATGTACGACGCCTCCAAAGAGGTTCTTTCGACGAATCATTTCACGCGCACGTGGAGCCGAGATGCGCTCCGTTCGAAGGTAGAAGACGTCGACGACATGGGCTTTGACCGCCCCTTCGCCGATCGGATGGCTCCCACCCTCGATTTCCTTCACGATCGCTGGTTCCGCGTCGAAAACCATGGTTCCGAGTCGATCCCCCCGACTGGGCCCTGTATTTTTGTGGCCAATCATTCGGGCACCCTCCCCGTCGATGGGCTCATGCTTCGCGTCGTTTTGGAGAAGCTCTCTAGCAAGGAAACTCCCGATTTTCGGTGGCTCGCCGAAGACGATGTCTTCCACTTCCCTTTCGTGGGATCGACGCTGACGCGACTTGGCGCCGTTCGCGCGTGCCAAGAGAACGCCGAGCGCCTTCTCGCCCGCGGCCTCCGCGTGGGCGTGTTCCCCGAGGGACTCAAGGGCATCGGAAAGCTCTTCCGAGATCGTTATCAACTTCAACGTTTTGGGCGCGGCGGTTTTGTGAAGCTCGCCCTGCGGACCGGGACGCCGATCGTCCCGGTGAGCATCCTCGGCGGCGAGGAGACCCAGCCGATGCTCGCGCGGCTGACGTTCTTCGCGAAACTGTTTGATGTCCCTTATGTTCCTGTAACCCCTACGTTTCCGCTCCTCGGCCCCGCCGGTCTCGTGCCGGCGCCGACGAAGTGGAAGATCTTCTTCGGCGAGCCGATCGATCTGTCGGCCCATGGCGCCGAAGCGGCTACCGACGACCTCCTCGTTTCCCAGCTTTCCGAGCGGGTCCGTTCGGAAATTCAAGGGACCCTCGACCGCGCCGTCGGCGAACGGAAGTCGGTATTTTTCGGATGACTACATCGCTGCAAACAGCCGAACGCACTTCGATTTCCGCCCCCACCGACGGACTTTTACTCATTGATAAGCCGCGCGGACTTACGAGCCATGACGTCGTCGGGCGCCTTCGACGCATCCTGAAGCGGCGCGACATCGGCCACGCGGGGACCCTCGATCCGATGGCGACCGGGCTGCTTGTCGTCCTTCTTGGCGAGGCGACGAAGCTCTCGGCCTACCTCACTGCCGACGCCAAGGCCTACGCCACCACGCTTCGCCTCGGGGCGACGACCGGTTCGCTGGATGCCGACGCTCCGATTTCGGAGGAACTCGCCGTCGCGCCCGAAATTCTCGCGGAGCTGGCTGCAGGGACAGGACCTGCGCTCACAGCCGCGCTCGCGGGTGAGGCGACACGAACAGAACAAATTCCGCCGGCCGTCTCCGCCATTCAGGTCGATGGGGTGCGGAGCTACGATCGGGCCCGTCGCGGCGAGGAGGTCTCCCTGCCGCCGCGGGCGATCGGCGTCGAACAGCTCACCCTCATGAACACGGCCGCCGACCCGCCGGAGGTGACCGTCGAACTCCGTGTCTCCAAAGGCTACTATGTACGTGCATTCGCACGTGATTTCGCCGAGCGCCTCGGCACCGTTGCCCACCTCACCGCGCTGCGACGGCTCCGGTCAGGCGTCTTCTCCGTCGAGGAGGCGGTCTTCGTCGACCACCCGGCGATGCGTGGCCAAATCCTCCCCCTCGCCGACGCAATTCGCCGCGCGTTGCCGACGATTGCTGCCGACGGGGCGACGATCGTTGAGGCCCGACAAGGGAAGCGCTTCGCTGCCGAAGATGCTCCATTGACTGGCCCGTTTGTTCTCTTTGAGGGCGACGTACCTATCGCCATTGCCGAGCGCGACGCCGACGGTCGCGGGAAAGTGCTCCGCGGGTTTCGCGTCGGCGTTTAGCGCGTGCTCGTTCAGCGACAGGTCGTCGCGGACGGGTCTGAAGAACAGTTCTCGGAGCCGGCCGAGGCGGTCTTCGTTCCGGTGCCTTTCGGCCCGTTGGCCGGGAGCGCCCCGCTCTTTCCGGCGTCTTTTCCGGGCTCTTTCGACGGTTTGGCGGGCACCTTCCCGGAGAGGACGAGGCTCCGTTCACGTGCTTGGGCAGCGAGCGGACCGTTCGGCGCGAGCTTCACATACTCGTCGTACTCGGCCTTCGCCTCCTTCTTCTTTCCGGCTTCCGCAAAGCGACCGCCGAGGTAGAAGTGGGCTGGGGCGAATCCTTTGTCGAGCGCGATCGCCGCGGTAAAGTCGTCCTTCGCGCCGTCTTTCTGCGCGGCACCGAGGCGACACAATCCCCGATACACGAAGATTTCGGCGAGCTTCTTCTTCGCGAGAGCGGCGTCAAGAGAGCCGATACAATCGTCGAAAGCGCCAATCGACTTCTGAAGAACGCCGACCGTCGTCAGCATGCCGACGTCGTCAGGGACGAGCCCCGCCGTCTGACGCAGCACACCTGCCGCCTCGGGATCCTTCTGAGACGCGAGGAAATTCGCGTAGCTAAGCAAGAGCGGCGGGTCCTTCGGGGACGCCTTCGCGGCCAGCGAAAAGTGCCCCTTTGCGGCCGCCGTCTCGCCGAGGGCCGCCTCCGCGAGCGCAAGGTTCGAAAGGAGCGCCGGGTCCCCCCCTTTTGCGAGAGGCGCGAGGACTGCCTTCGCTTCCGCGTTCTTCCCTTGGTCGAGATAGATGGCGCCAAGATTGCCGGCAGCAGCGGCGAGCGTCCCGTCCTTCGCGAGCGCCTCTTTGTAGTGGCCCACCGCGGCGCCGACGTCCTTCTTCTGTTCGGCGACGACCCCCAAATAATAGTGTACTTCCGGGTCGTTCGGAGTGTCGGCGAGCGCCTTCGTGAGGCCACTTTCGGCAACAGCGAAATCCCCTTTTTCGAGGGCAGCCACCGCCGGCGCCTTGGCGGGAGAAGCGGTAACTTTCGGCTTTGGCGCCTCGTGGTCCGTCAGCAGTGCCTCCGGGGGCGCATCCGCCGGCTTCGCAGGGGAGCAGGCGACCGACGTCGCAACGAGGACCAGGCCAAGCGGGCGTAGCTGCTTGCGGAGGCGGGCCGAAGAACGGGAAACAATCGTTTTCATACGGTATTCTGTACCTAACCCGGTTGCGAGCTGGCGCCGAGGACTTCGTGGAGGAGTCGATCGCGAATCTGCTGAACACGGCTCGCCCCATGGACTTTGGAGCCGTCCCGCTCGCGGACATAGAACACGTCGGCGACGCGGTCCCCCTCGGTGTTGACCTTGGAGAAGACGACGTCGAGGGCGAGCTCGTAGAGCGCATAGGAGAGCGCGTGAAGGAGGCCGACACGATCCTGAGCGAAAACTTCAACGATCGTCGCTTCCGCCGACCCACGCGGGTCGACGACGACGTCCCCGCGGAACCGGGGACCGCGCCGAGAACGCTCCTCACGACCGCGGGCGGGCGCGTCGGTCGCGGGCGGCTGCTGAAGGGCTCCGCAAATCTTCGGGACGAGGGCCCCCGGGTCTCGCCCACGAATGACGAAGAGATCGATCGCCTCGTCCCCCTCCGGCGTCTTGCGCGAGTGAATTTCGGCAGCGTGAATTTCGACGCGAAAACGGGCAAGTACGCCGGTGATGTGGGCGAGCAGGCCTGCGACGTCATCGGCAACGACGCAAAGCGCGGCGACTTCCGGGTTTGATCCATCGGGGAGCGCCTCGGTCGTGGCGGCCCGTGCGAAGGATTGACTGAGCGGCACAATGGCGGCGCGGATCTCCCCCCGCGAACGCCCTTCCGCAAGAGTTGCATCGGCTCGCATCCCTGCCAGATCTCGGGAGCTCAAATAACGCTCCGGCATCGACCCGGCGAAGGCATCAAAGAAGGCGCGATCTCCGGGGAATGTTTGGGCGACCCGTGCAACCCGCTCGGCGGTACGTAGGCGCTCCTTCGCAAACTCCGTTTCGGCCTCGCCGCTCGATGGGTCACCGCGCGAAAACCAGCGTTCTGTTGCGAGGTAAAGTTCGTCGAGCATCCGCGCTTTCCACGCGGTGAGCGCATTCGGCGAGGTCGTTGCGACGTCGACCACCGTCAGGAGGTAGAGCTGCTTGAGCGCGACCGGACCATCGAGGGG
>JAAFHJ010000648.1 GCA_013298325.1 Myxococcales bacterium
TCCTGTTTGCCCGAGAAGTTTCGGGGGATGTGCCGAAGATGCCGATCGGTTTCGTCAACGGCACGCTCCGTATCAGCAACATCCCCGTCGACAAACTCGCGACGGGGTACATCTCGATCCTCAAAATTTTCCAAGAGATCGTTGCCGGATTCTCAGCGTGGTCGCGCATGCTCCCAGGCAAGTGGGCATCGCTTTCGGACGTCGATGGGGTCGTCTTTATCGACGAACTGGAGGCCCACCTCCACCCACGCTGGCAGGCGAAGATTGTCGACGTTCTCAAGAAGTTCTTCCCGAAGGCGACCTTCTTCGTCACCACCCACTCGCCGTTGATCGTTCGTCAAACGGAACCGGGGGAGGCGATTGAGATCGTGCGCGAGGGCGACCGCGTCACCTCCCGAAGCTTGGGGAGTCCTCGCGACTGGTTCCTCGCTGACGTGTATGCGGAAGCGTTTCACGTCCCGATCCCCGCGGCGGGCACCGACGGCGGCGAGCAAAAGCCGCTCACCGAAGTGATGCTCGATTTGAGCACGGCAGTCCGGACGTTTACCCAGTCAAAGGACGCGACCGACCGGGAGGCTGCCCTTGCCCTTCACGGGGAGGTCGACGGGCGGCTCCCGGCGGACGATCCGCGGCGCGTCCCCCTTCAAGCGCTCCGGAGCCTCCTCGGATGAAGCGACTCAAACGGGGCGCTCCGCCCGCCTACATCGACCGCACCGACGACGAGGCGCGGCAACGGCTTCAGCGCTGGTACCAAACGGGGTCGGAGACGTTCCACTGGAACGACAAGCGGGGGGGTACGCAGCCGGTCCGCGATGCGGTCCGCGCGTTAAGCGGCGATCGGTGCGCCTGGTGCGAAGCGGCACTTGGCACGCGCCTCCAGGTCGAGCACTACCTCCCGCAGGAGCACTTCACCAACCTCCGCTTCTGCTGGGAGAACTTCTTGCCGAGCTGCGAGGCGTGCAACAAGGCGAAGAAGACGTGGATTCCCAAAGAACTCGAGGGTCGCCCCCTCATCGATCCAGTGCTCGCGACCGGCGAATCGACGGACGGCATCCCCTACGAGCCTGCGGCGGTCCTCGGGCCGATCACCGACCGCTTCCTGGAGCCGACGCTCGACGACCCAGCGGAGCATCTCGCCTTCGAACCGGCCTCGATCTCGTTTCGCGCAAAGACGCCGATAGGAGAACGCACCGCGGCCCTCTTCACAGACAAGTCCTGGGGCACACTTTTCGGCAAGCTCTTCAAGTTCGCGAGCATGTACGTGGACCCCGCTTTGGAACCCCATTTGAAGGAGAGCCTTGCCATGTTCGGTCACGAAACAATCGTCCGCACGATCATCGCGTACTTGCGCTCGTTTCAAGCGACCTGAGGGGCCGCGGATGTCTCGGTCGCTCTCGGAGTCGGGATACGGCGGGCGCGCGTGGCGCGGTGCTCATCGAGGTCGAGGAGGACCGCACTCTCGGCGGGCGTCGTGAGCGCGTCGAGGAAGGCGTCGGCGTGGGTGGCGACGATGACGGGGCACGAGCGCCCGAGCGCTTCGAGCAGTCCCGCGGCGCGCGCGACCAATGACGGGTGGAAGTGGCGCTCCGGCTCGTCAAAGGCGGCGATCGAGCAGCGTTCGGCCAGCATCGTCTCGGCGACGAGGAGGATGAAGGCGAGCTGCCCCTCGGAGAGCGCGCGCGCCGGGACCGGATCCGGGAGGCATTGAAAGTAGGCGTAGAGCTCGATGCGTCCGACGCCGGTCGCCCGGGTTTTTAGGTCCGAAAAATCCCCCCCTAAACCCAAGCGACAACGCTCGATAAAGCGCTCCGCGGAGGCGTCACTCCCATTCTTGAGTTCGTGAACCGCCGACGCGAGATTCCCGCCGAGCCGATTGAGAGTCTGCGTCGGCGCGATCGGATCGGGGACGCGCGGCCCCTCGAAGCGGTTCTGCTCGTTCAGCATCCAGAGCGGGCTCACCTCGTAGGTCGTGCGCACCAAGATCCGCGAAAGCGCATCACCGAGGCGGCGCATTTCCGGAGTCGAGAAGACGCTCGCCGGGAGCGCAAGGAGTTCCCCACCCGACACCCCGGTGACCGGCACCATCCCCTTCGTCGAAGGGTCGAACCGGTAAAACTCCTCAATATCCCGCCCGATCACCGGAAATGGCGTTTCCCCCTCAACGTCAAAACGTACAAGGGTTTCCCAGGTAACCTTCGTCTCCGTGCCGACGCGCGCGAAGGCGATTTCGTAGCGAAGACGAGGGCCAGCGCCGGCAATTTCGACCGCGAAGGCGAGCTCCTTCGCCCCCTGACGCAGAAGCGTATCGAGCCCGCCATGCGTCAGATTGAGAACACCGACGGCCCCCTTCACTTCCGCGAACTTCTTCAGGATGGCGAGCGCTTCAATGACGGAACTCTTGCCGCTCCCGTTCTCCCCGAGGAGGACCGTCAACCCGCGTGTGTCGAGGGTGTCGAGCGTGAGATCGGCGATCGCGCGCATCCCACGAATCTCGAGGCGCGTGATCCGGTCGACACCTTCAACAGCTTCGTGAACGGGAGGGGCCATGCCTCGGTCTTACGCGAACCCACGTAGCCTCGCGCTGCTTTTGAGCCGGTCAGGAAACGCCGCGAGCGTGAGGTAGGGGGCCCGTCCGTTCGCGAAGGCGAAGCCCGAACCGCCTTGTTGCTCCTCCATCGCCTCGGAGGTGACCCCCGAGCGACTCCACTTCCCTCCCCGTCGCCTCGGAGGCGAAATCCGAGCCACTTTCCTGCTCCCCCGTCGCCTCGGAGGCGAAGCCCGAGCCACTCTACCTCCTCCCCCGTCGCCTCGGAGGCGAAGCCGGAGCCGCTTTGTCTCTCAGCGTCACCAAAACGGGCGGCGGGGGCCCGTCCGTTCGCGAACGCCAGTGAAATTGCTGGGAGCG